>NZ_CP041666.1:2410265-2711548 GCF_007301515.1 Radiobacillus deserti | reverse complement strand
ATATGGAAAAAGCTCTGGCCTAACGGTCAGAGCTTTTTCCATATGTTAGGGTTGTAAGAGGGTTACATCCTAACGGTGAGGAGAGTAGTGGAATAAAGCGAGGCAACAAGCGGTTAGCGGATTACAGGGGATTTGGAATAATCGGTTCTGCGAGCTGGTTGCTGGAGGTGTTCTAGTTCGGATAGCCTTTGATTTAATTTGGCCATCTTTTGTAGTAGCTGGGTGATGGCATGTTCATGTTGGGTTAGTCGGTGGGAGGTAGAAGAACAATACTCGCAACTTCTCATGGAGCATCCCCCTTTCCTTATGAGGTAATTCAGTTATACCATAGCGCTTTTTGTCCTGCTATTCTACTCTTTTAAATAGTGATAGCCCCAATTATGCTAAATTTGTCATTTTATATATAGGTAACAAAGATTCAGGAGAGAGATGGTATGTTTTCTTTTATTTTGCACCATTTTGTTAGATTTTCTTAACACTAGGCTGCTCCTGTGTTTCTTGTCATTAAATGTACCTAGTGTTATGATTAAATGTGATTTCATTAAATAATTTATATATATATTTATTTATAATAGAGGAGCGTTCATATGCGTGGACTACTAAAAAAAGTGTTTGGGGATGGCAACCAACGTCAGCTCCATAACATGCAGAAGCAAGTAGATGAAATAGAAGCACTAGAACCACAGTTTGAAAAGCTAACGGATGATGAGTTGCGAGCCAAAACAGAAGAGTTTAAGCAAAGGTACCAAAATGGGGAAAGCTTGGATGACCTGTTAGTAGAGGCTTATGCTGTCGTTCGTGAAGGTTCTAAGCGTGTCTTGAATATGCGTCCTTATCAAGTACAGATTCTTGGGGCGATTGCTCTACATGAAGGAAATATTTCAGAAATGAAGACAGGGGAGGGGAAAACCCTTGCTTCTACTATGCCAGCCTATTTAAATGCATTAACTGGCAAAGGAGTACACATCGTTACAGTAAACGAATATTTGGCAGAACGTGATGCAAGAGAAATGGGACAGCTGTATGAATTCTTAGGCTTAACAGTAGGATTCAATAGTAACGGCATGAATAAAGAGCAAAAACGCGAGTCCTACGCAGCTGATATTACGTATGGTACAAATAATGAATATGGCTTTGACTATTTGCGTGACAATATGGTGCTTTACAAAGAACAAATGGTTCAGCGCCCATTGCACTTCGCAATTATTGATGAGGTGGACTCCATCTTAATCGATGAAGCGAGAACACCATTAATTATTTCTGGTACGGCACAAAAGTCTGCAGCTTTGTATCAACAAGCAAATGCTTTTGTACGTACGTTAAAAAATGAAGAAGACTACACATATGATGAAAAAACAAAAGGCGTTCAGCTTACGGAAGAAGGCATTAATAAAGCGGAGCGTGCTTTTGGTATTGAAAACTTATTCGACTTGAAGCATGTTACGTTAACCCACCATATTAATCAAGGGTTAAAAGCGCACGTTGCTATGCATCGTGATACGGATTACGTAGTCGAAGACGGAGAAGTTGTCATTGTCGATCAGTTTACCGGACGTTTGATGAAAGGTCGTCGCTACAGTGATGGACTTCACCAAGCAATTGAAGCGAAGGAAGGCTTGCAGATTCAAAATGAAAGCATGACGTTAGCGTCTATAACATTCCAAAACTTCTTCCGTATGTATGAAAAGCTTGCCGGGATGACCGGTACGGCCAAGACGGAGGAGGAGGAATTCAGAAACATCTATAACATGGATGTTGTCGTCATCCCTACGAACAAGCCGATTATTCGGAATGACCGTCCAGATTTGATTTTTAAATCGATGGATGGAAAGTTCCGTGCTGTTGTCGAAGATATTAAAGAGCGTAATCAAAAAGGACAACCTGTCCTCGTTGGTACAGTGGCGGTTGAGACGTCTGAGTTAATTGCGAAGTATTTGAAAAAAGCAGGGATTAAGCACAATGTTTTGAATGCGAAAAACCACTACCGTGAAGCGGAAATCATTGAGAATGCTGGGCAACCAGGTGCGGTAACCATTGCAACGAATATGGCTGGTCGTGGTACCGATATTAAACTAGGTGAAGGTGTAAAGGAGCTTGGTGGTCTAGCTGTTATCGGAACAGAACGCCATGAATCTCGTCGTATTGACAACCAGCTCCGTGGTCGTTCTGGTCGTCAAGGAGATCCAGGGGAAACCCAATTCTACCTGTCCATGGAAGACGAGTTAATGCGCCGTTTTGGATCAGATAACATGAAAAACATGATGGATCGTCTTGGGATGGATGATAGTCAACCCATTGAAAGTAAGATGGTATCCCGTGCGGTAGAATCAGCACAAAAACGTGTGGAAGGAAATAACTTTGATGCACGTAAAACGATTCTTTCGTATGATGATGTATTACGCCAACAACGTGAAATCATCTACAAGCAACGCTTTGACGTTATTGATTCCGATAATCTTCGGGAAATTATTGAGCAAATGCTTAAAACTACAATTGAGCGTGTAGTATCTCTTCATACACAAGATGACGATGACGACGATTGGGATATTGTGAGCATTGTCGAATATCTTCAAGCGAATTTGTTAGATGCTGGAGATATTAAAGTGGAGGACTTACAAGGAAAAGATCCGGAAGAAATGATAGAGCTTATTTACAATAAAGTAACTGAGAAATACGATCAAAAAGAAGAAGAATTGACCGAAGAACAAATGCGTGAGTTTGAAAAAGTAATTCTTCTTCGTACTGTGGACACGAAATGGATGGATCATATCGACCAAATGGATCAGCTTCGTCAAGGGATTCATTTAAGAGCATACGGACAAAACGATCCATTGCGTGAATATCAATTGGAAGGCTACACCATGTTTGAAGAAATGATCGCTTCCATTGAAGAAGAGGTTTCTCGTTACGTGATGAAAGCACAAATTCGTGAGAACCTTCAACGCGAACAAGTAGTGAAGGATACACAAGCTGTTTCAGGGGACCAAGAAAAGAAAAAAGTAAAGCGTCCTTTCGTAAAAACAGAAGATGTAGGACGTAATGATCCATGCCCGTGTGGTAGCGGCAAAAAGTACAAACAATGTCACGGAAAAGCATAAGAAGTATGTAACGGAGGCTGGGACATAACGAAAAGGATAAGCCGAAAAGCCGAACAACAGCCTATACTAGCTCCGGAAATATACGTAGACTCCAGCGGGAAAAAAGGCATCGGTGAGACCCCACCGTGCGTCAGCACGAGGAGGCTCACCAGCCGCCCGCGGAAAGCGTAGTATATTTCCGGATCGGGGTATAGGCGCAAATTATAATTGTTCGTTTTTCATTGCTTCCTATACTTTTGTCCCAGTCTCTTTCCTTGCAGAATTAAACAGATGTCATTACTTTATGAGGTGAAATAATGGAATTAGTAGAAATAAAGCAAGAATTAGACAAAATGGCTAAGCGATTAGCGGACTTTAGGGGGTCTCTTTGACTTAGAACAAAAGAGAACCCGTATTGCAGAACTAGAAGAGGCAATGGCAGACCCAAGCTTTTGGGATGACCAGCAAGCAGCACAAAAAGTTATTAATGAAGTGAATGGTTTAAAAGAACTAGTAAATAGCTTTGACGAGCACGTAGAAACGCATGAAAATTTAGATGTTTCGTATGAGCTTGTAAAAGAAGAAGCAGATGAAGATCTTCGTCTCGAGCTAGAAGAAGAAGTTCAAACCTTAACGAAGGCCTTAAATGACTTTGAATTAATGATTTTATTAAGTGAACCCTATGATAAGAATAATGCAATTTTAGAACTGCATCCTGGTGCTGGTGGAACAGAGTCACAAGACTGGGCGAGTATGCTTCTTCGCATGTACACAAGATGGGCAGAATCTAAGCAGTTTAAAGTAGAAACATTAGATTACCTTCCGGGAGAAGAAGCTGGAGTGAAGAGTGTTACACTTCTTATTAAAGGGCATAATGCGTATGGTTATTTGAAAGCAGAAAAAGGTGTACATCGTCTTGTAAGAATCTCTCCGTTTGATTCATCTGGACGTCGACACACATCCTTTGTATCCTGTGAAGTAATGCCAGAGCTGGATGACGACATCGATATTGACGTAAAAACAGAAGACTTAAAAATTGATACCTATCGCTCTAGTGGAGCTGGTGGACAGCACGTAAATACAACCGACTCTGCAGTGCGGATTACACACCTTCCGACGAATACAGTAGTAACGTGTCAGTCAGAACGTTCGCAAATTAAAAACAGAGAACAAGCAATGAAAATGCTGAAAGCAAAGCTTTATCAATTAGAAATTGAAAAGCAGCAGCAAGAACTCAATGAAATTCGCGGGGAGCAAAAAGAAATCGGCTGGGGAAGTCAAATCCGATCTTATGTATTCCATCCATATTCCATGGTAAAGGATCATCGAACGAATCATGAAATTGGTAATACACAAGCAGTAATGGATGGCGATATTGACCCGTTTATCGATGCGTATCTGCGCTCCACTATGAATTAACAAGGGGTCTGGGACATAACTTAAAGGATAAGCTGAAAAGCCGAACAACAGCCTATACTAGCTCCGGAAATATACGTAGACTCCAGCGGGAGGAAAGGCAGAGGTGAGACCCCACCGTGCGTCAGCACGAGGAGGCTCACCAGCCGCCCGCGGAAAGCGTAGAATATTTCCGGAGCGGGGTATAGCCACTAATGATAATTGTTCGTTTTTGCATTGCTTACTATACTTTTGTCTCAGCCTCTTTTACATATAAGAAGAACGAGTCACATACATATAAAAAAATAGAATTGGGAAGGTGGGGAATAGATGAAAATCCGTAAAGCGATTATTCCAGCAGCTGGGTTAGGAACTAGATTTTTGCCGGCGACGAAAGCGATGCCGAAAGAGATGTTACCTGTTATTGATAAACCGACCATCCAATACATCGTAGAAGAAGCCATAGAGTCTGGAATTGAAGATCTTATTATTGTAACGGGTAAAGGGAAACGTGCGATTGAAGATCATTTCGATCACGCTTTTGAGTTAGAGGATAATTTATATAAAAAAGGGAAACTCGATCTGTTAGAACAAATTACACAAACTGCAAAAGTAGATATTCACTATATTCGACAAAAGGAACCGAAAGGGCTGGGACATGCAATATGGTGTGCTCGCAAATTTATCGGTGATGAACCATTTGCAGTTTTACTTGGGGATGATATTGTTCAAGCTGAGACACCTTGTCTAAAACAGCTAATAGATGAGTATGAAACCAATGAATCCAGTATTATAGGTATTAAAGAAGTCTCTGATGAGGAAACGAAGCGGTATGGCATCATTGCTCCTGAGTCTCAAACCAATAGAACGTACAAAATAAAACACTTGGTTGAGAAACCTTTAGAGGGCACTGCGCCTTCACGGCTTGCGATTATGGGGAGGTATATCTTGACACCAGAGATATTGCCAATCTTAGAGCAACAGGAGATAGGCACAGGGGGAGAGATTCAATTAACCGATGCGCTCGAAAAACTATCCAAAATTCAGCCTATTTACGGATATGAATTTGAAGGGAAAAGGTATGACGTAGGAGATAAACTAGGATTTATTCAAACCACGTTAGAAATGGCTTTGGCTAGAGAAGATATGCAAAAAGATATTATGAATATGCTGAATCAGATCATGGAAAATCATAAGTTGAAGAGCTAGTTAGCAAAACTAGTTCTTTTTTTGTTCCATCCCTTTACTACACTGCAACAATACTGTAATTGAACATGTTTACTTTCGTTCGTTTATCATGTTATACTCCTTACGGTTTAGGACAAGTTCGACAAAATGGGGTGTAGGAACGTGATTGCGAAATATCGAAGAGAACCAATGCCGCCGATGTTGGTTCATGCTATAGAATATAGTTTAGTTATACTAGGTTCTTTTTTTGTAGCGGTTGCCTTTAATGTTTTTTTACTACCGCATGAGGTTGCTTCTGGCGGAGTGGCAGGAATAAGTACGATTACGAAAGCAGTTTTCGGTTGGGAGCCCTCTGTTGTACAATGGGCGTTAAATATTCCGCTGTTTATTGCAGGGATATTTCTTTTAGGGATGAGCTTTGGTGCTAAAACATTGGTTGGAACGGTTATATTGCCATTTTTTGTTTTTCTAACGAAGGACTTTCCTTCCGTAGCATCGGAGCCCTTACTTGGAGCCATTTTTGGTGGAATGGGGGTAGGACTAGGTCTTGGCATTGTGTTTCGTGGCCGAGCTTCTACTGGAGGGATTGATTTAGCCGCTCAAATCTTCCACAAATTTATTCCCCTACCTCTTTCAATCTGTGTTGCCATATTTGATGGAATGATTGTAACGACGGCAGCTTTTGTTTTCTCGATTGAACAAGGTTTGTACGCACTGATTGGTCTGTTTGTTACGAGTAAGACCATTGATTTTGTTCAGGTTGGAATGAATACATCCAAAAATGTCTTGATTATCACCAAGGAAGTGCAGGAAGTTCGCAAAGCGTTACTGCAGGATGTGGATCGCGGTGTCACAGTTTTACAGGGAACTGGTGGATATACGAATGAAGAGAGACAAGTTATGATGTGTGTAGTTGCACGTGGAGAGTTTTCAAAAGTTACGAAGCTCGTACGGGCAATCGATAGTGATGCCTTCGTGGTCGTAATGAATGCAACAGAAGTATTAGGAGAAGGATTTAAAACAAACTAATAGAAAAACACCTGATTTTCTTTTTCTAAAGTCAGGTGTTTTTTAGTGCTATTGCCTTAATTGTATAAGGAACCGACAAAAGAATTATCGAGGATTGGGAACTATGTAGTAAATTACAATACACGACCTTGAAGCGGGTAAATCGACACCTATTTACCGAAAGCTCTAGCATTTTAGTCAATCCTCGTGTTTGTTTTTTCCACCTTTTGTCCCTTGTATGGTTTATTTCCTGTTCGTTATAATATTCTTTGTGTGCGTCGATAATTGTCGAATGACAGAGTATTATTTTCTTAATCTATCAAAATAGTGTACAATACCCCAAATTTATAGGTCCTTTGAAACATAAATGTAATATTTTTTGTCTAAAAAAGTATGTTATAGATGTTATAATAGTAGGGACTTACGGTTCGACATGATTTTTACTAGATTACAAGCTTAGAAGTTGGTGCAACTTGGAAGATAACATAAATGAGGTAAAGGTGATTATTATATGATTGATATGCAGGGAGTACAAAAGACCTACCCAAACGGTGTACAAGCCTTAAGCGGTATAGACGTTCAGATTGATGAGGGTGAGTTTGTATATGTAGTAGGCCCAAGTGGGGCTGGCAAATCCACCTTTATAAAAATGATTTATCGAGAAGTAAAGCCTTCTAAGGGGTATATTCGAATTCATAAGCAAACGCTACACAATATGAAATGGAAGGACGTTCCTTACCTACGAAGAAATATAGGAGTAGTCTTCCAAGACTTTAAATTACTCCCTAGACTTTCTGTTTATGAGAATGTTGCTTTTGCCCTTGAAGTAATTGAAGAAAATCCTAAAGCGATTCGCAGACGTGTAATGGAGGTTCTAGATTTAGTAGGACTTAAGAATAAAGCTCGTTTTATACCAGATGAACTGTCTGGAGGAGAGCAACAACGTGTATCGATTGCTCGTGCGATTGTAAACAAGCCAAGCTTGTTAATTGCGGACGAGCCAACTGGTAACTTAGATCCAGAGACATCTTGGGAAATCATGAATATTCTTGAAGAAATTAATGCAAGTGGTACAACCATTATCATGGCCACACACAGCAAGGATATCGTAAATACGATCAAAAAACGTGTCATTGCTATTGAAGGCGGACGGATCGTACGTGACGAAAGTCGGGGTGAATATGGCTATGACCTTTAATACAGTGAAAAGGCATCTAAGAGAAGGGGCCAAAAACATCTTGCGTAACGGTTGGATGACATTTGCATCTATTGCTGCTGTTACGACAACGTTGATTCTAGTTGGCGCCTTTTTAATGCTTATGCTTAATCTAAACCAAATCGCGGGTAACATCGAAGAAGATGTCGAGATTAAGGTGTTAATCGATTTAACAGCAAATCAAAGTCAAATTGATTCGATTGGTGAAAAAATTAAAAAAATTCCAGAAGTCTCTACTGTTGAATTTTCCTCTAAAGAAGAAGAGTTAAACTCTTTAATCGATAGCATGGGGGAACAAGGAAAAGCGTGGGAGTTATTCGAACAGGATAACCCACTTAATCACGCGTATATAGTAAAAACAACAGATCCATCTGATACATCTCGTGTAGCAGATGAAATAAAAGCTTTTGATAATGTGCAGGAAGTGAATTATGGAAAGACCGTTGTAGAGAAACTATTTACTTTTAATGATTATGCACGAAATGTCGGATTAGCGTTAATCATTGGTTTAGTATTTACGGCCATATTTCTTATTTCTAACACAATTAAGATTACAATTATGGCTAGAAGTAAAGAGATTGGAATTATGAAGCTTGTTGGTGCAACCAACGCTTTCATCCGCTGGCCATTTTTTATAGAAGGATTATTGTTAGGTGTTTTAGGAAGTATTATCCCTATAGCACTTATTCTAGGTGGCTATTACTACTTAGAAGCAAATGTTAGTAGCTTAATTAGCTTTGATTTTGTGGAGCTATTACCATTTAACCCATTTGCATGGCAGTTATCTCTGATTATTCTTGTGATTGGAGCAGGAATTGGAGTTTGGGGAAGTGTCATGAGTGTTCGTAAATTCTTAAAAGTTTAAACTCTAACAATCTATCTATGAATATGTTTTGTGGAAGGGAGTAAAGCGCGCAGATGAGAAAAAGTGTTCGTTCAACGATTATCCTCTCAATAGTATTACTCACAATCCTATCTAGCTACTCATCCGTTTTTGCTGAGGGTTTAAGTGATGTGAAGGATGAAATTAGTGACTTAAAAGATCAGCAAGAGGAGATTGAAAATAAGCAAGGTAGCTTAGAAAATAAGACCAATGAAACAGAAGAAAAAATTGAAGAGAACCAACAACAGCAAACGCAAGTAACGGATCAAATTGATGCAATAAATACCGAGTTAGACCAAACACAAAGAAACATTTTAGCAAAAGAGAAAGAAATTACAGATACAAACAATCAAATTACGCAATTGAATAAAGACATCGAGGATTTGAAAGAGCGAATTAAAAAGCGTGAAGCGCTTTTAAAGGATCGTCTGCGTACTTTACAACAGAGCGGTGGAAACATTTCTTACATTGAAGTGTTGTTTGGTGCGCAAAGTTTTGGGGATTTCATAAATCGTGCATCGGCTGTTACAACGATTATGAATCAGGATAAAGGAATTATAGAATCACATGCAGCAGACAAGAAGGAATTAGAAACAAAGCAGAAATCTTTAGAAGAAGAGAAAAAAGCACTTGTAAGTCAGAAACAAGAGCTAGAAAACTTAAAAGCTACACTGGACCAGCAAATGGCACAAAAAGAAAAGCTAATGGTTCAATTAGAAGAGGAAGAGCATCAGCTAGAGCATTATAAAATGTCATTAGAAGAACAGCAGGAAACGTTAGCAGCACAAGCAGCTATTATTGAAAAAGCGAAGAAACAAGCGCAGGCGGAAGCAGCCCGTTTGGAGAAGTTAGCGAAAGAGCAAGCACAGCAAAATGGTAGCACAGGTGGAGGATCTGGCGGTTCAGGTGGAGGGTTGTCTGCCGGTGGTAGTGGCATTTTTGAATGGCCAGCAACAGGACGATTATCATCGGGATTTGGTCCAAGAGGTTCTGGATACCACTTAGGGATTGATATTGCCAATAGTACAGGTACTCCAATTAAAGCTGCAGCCTCTGGAATTGTAACAAGAGCAAATTGGTCTGATAGTTACGGAAATGTTGTATATATTTATCATCCGCAGTATGATAAAACTACCGTGTATGCGCATATGTCTAGTCTTTCTGTATCTTATGGTCAATCTGTTGGTACGTTACAACCAATTGGCGCAATGGGAAATACCGGTGAATCTTATGGCAGTCACTTGCACTTTGAAGTTCATAATGGTGGATGGGACTATCATGCTGGAATTAACCCAATGTCATTCTTAAAATAAACTTCTGACATGAATTAGACAAGTTAGGCATAAAATAAACAGTAGTAAAGGCATCGCACATGGTGTGGTGCCTTTTTGTGCCATACATACAACATGAAATAGCTAGATGAAATCCTATAGTTTGAGGTGAAACCATGCATATTAAAAAGCAGTACATCGTGTTACTATTATTAGCAGCTTTGCTGCTTGGTGCTGCTGGATCTTACTTCGGTGTACAACTAGCGACATCTAATAACGGAGATGAATCGAATTCCTCCACGTCATCAGAGGAACGCTTTGTTGACTTAAGTCCAGAAGAACAGCAAGAATTTTTTAGTAACATGGAAGGCATGGGAAACATGTCGAAGGTAGCACAAGCATTTTCTCTTATAAAAGAAAGCTACTTAGAAAAAGTAGAAGACAAGCAGTTAATTGAAGGTGCTATCCAAGGAATGCTGGATACATTAGAAGATCCATATAGTGTGTTTATGGATAAGGAAACCGTAGAAGACTTTAATCACCAAATTGAGTCATCATTTGAAGGAATAGGTGCAGAGGTTAGTATGGTAGATGGGAATGTGACCATCATTGCTCCAATTAAAGACTCTCCGGCAGAAAAAGCGGGACTAAAACCAAATGATCAAATTATAACGGTAGATGGAGAAAGTCTAGAAGGTTTAGATTTATACGAAGCGGTATCGAAGATTCGAGGAGAACAAGGTTCTAAGGTAACGCTTGAAGTAAAACGTCCAGGTGTAACGGATCATCTAACAATTGAATTGACAAGAGATGATATTCCGCTAGAGACGGTTTATTCGGATACGAAAACCGTAAATGGGAAGAAGGCAGGAATCATTGAGATTACATCCTTCTCTGAGAATACTGCTAAAAGCTTCAATTCCGCTCTTGAAGAATTGGAGAGCCAGGGGATAGAAGGGCTAGTAATTGATGTGCGTGGAAATCCAGGTGGCTTACTAACAGCAGTAGAGGATATCTTAAAGAACTTTATCACAAAAGATCAACCATATGTCCAAATTGAGGACCGTGATGGAAAAAAATCGAGATACTTCTCTGAGTTAGAAGATAAAAAGGAGTATCCGATTTCTGTGTTAGTGGATGAAGGTAGTGCTTCGGCATCCGAAATTTTAGCTGGTGCAATGAAAGAAGCTGGAGGTTATGACATTGTAGGAACGAAAACCTTTGGTAAAGGTACGGTCCAACAGGCAGTCCCAATGGGGGATGGAAGCACCATCAAATTAACGATGTTCAAATGGCTAACTCCAGAAGGGAATTGGATTCATAAAAAAGGGGTAAAACCGACGTTAGAAGTAAAGCAACCAGAATATTTCTATACAAATCCAATACAGATTGAGGAACCATTGACATTTAATCATACCGACCAAAAGATAGAAAATGCTCAAATCATGCTAAAAGGCTTAGGGTTTGATCCGGGTCGTGAAGATGGATTTTTTAGTGAAGATACTGTAGAAGCAGTTGAAGCTTTCCAAGCCTCTAAAGACTTGGAAGTTACAGGAGAAATCGACCAGCAAACAGCAGATGTGTTGCAAACCAGTATTGTTGAAAAGATACGAGAAGAAGAGAACGACTTACAGAAACAGAGAGCTTTACAAGCATTATTTGAATAGATCCTAGGACCTGAGGGAGAAATTCCTCAGGTTTTTTGTTCGTCACAGTTGGCTCCAGAAATTTTCATTTCATATTAAGATAGAAATCGTAACATATAAGAAGGAATCTAATTGTCGAATAGCGAAATATTTTAAAGTGTATTTGTATCGGTTGGAAGGGGTTAATGGCATGATAGTAGATTGGTTATGGGAATTTTTAAGAGGACTAGGCAGATTTTTTTTGAATCCAGTGGTGTACTGGTTCTTTATTTGTGTCCTATTCGCTTCCAGACAGCGAATAAGAAAAGAACGGCGGTTTTTTGGAACTAAAATTTTTGATATCTTCTATGAAGTAAAACGGACAACTAGTGTATCGCTAGTTGGTGGACTGATCCTTTCCTTGCTTTCAATTGGTTTAGGAATCGTATTCAATTATTACGTGCTACTTCTTGTTTCAGTCATTACCATTCTATTATCGTTATTTCTACGTTTTTCCTTTCTATCAGCTGCATACACGTTAGGATTTAGTTACTTGATACTATTGGCCATCCAATATGTGTATGGATTAGAAACGAACTTATATATGCTAGAAGCGTTACAAAATGTGGAGCTTACAAGCTTTACAATTATCATAGGGTTTCTGCTTGCGGTTGAGGCTATGTTATTATTACGCACAGATCAGCGGGAATCCTTTCCGGAGATTATAAAGGGAAGTCGTGGAAAATGGGTGGGGCAGCACCGATTAAAAAAAGCGGCCCTCATTCCGTTTTTTGCTCTTATACCAGGTGGCTTAATAGAATCTTTTGCACCGTGGTGGCCCATCTTCTCCATTGATGGTGATACGTACGGGATTATTTTAATTCCCTTCTTGGTAGGATTTGAGCATGTTGCAAAGGGATTCTCTCCTGTCGTCACGGCCAAACAATTGGGAAACATGGTATTAATTTTAAGCTTCGTTGTCATTGGATGTGCAGTAGCTAGTTACTATTATTCCTTTATGTCTTTAGTTGCAGTTATGGTAGCGATTGTTGGACGAGAGTGGATCTCCTATCGACATCGTTTACGAGATCAACAAAAAGCACCCTATTTTGCACCAAGTTCCTCAGGTATGCTTATTTTAGGCATTATACCAAAAACACCCGCAGAAAACCTTGGGTTACTAGCAGGTGAAAAAATTGTAAAGGTGAATGGGAAATTAGTGATGACGGAACAAGAATTTTATGAAGCGTTGCATACGAGCAATGCTTCATGTCGACTAGATGTTTTAGATGATCGGGGAGAAATACGTTTCGTACAGCGAGCCATGTATCAAGGCGAGCACCACGAGCTCGGGATTGTTTTTGCGAAAGAAAGAGTGGATTGACAAAAAAAGGGAAGCTGGCCGCCAGCCTCCCTTTTACACTTTTACTTCTAATAGTTCCCGAATCTCTTCTTCTGTTAGCTTGGATAGCATTGTCTCACCCGGTTGAATAATCTGATCAACCAGCTCTCTCTTTTTCTGTTGCAGCTCATAAATCTTTTCTTCAATCGTGCCTTCTGTTATTAAGCGGATGACTTGCACGACATTCTTTTGTCCAATTCGATGTGCACGACCAGCTGCTTGTTCCTCAATCGCCGGATTCCACCATAAATCATACAAAATAACGGTATCTGCCCCAGTAAGATTTAATCCAGTTCCCCCTGCTTTTAAGGAAATCAAAAATACATCCTTTTCCCCTGTATTAAAGGTGTCAACCATGTCGACACGCTGTTGAGAGGGAGTTGATCCATCTAAATAAAAAGCTTCGATTCCAGATGTGTTAAGTCGCTCATAAATGATTTTCAACATGCTGGAGAACTGGGAGAAAATCAACGGGCGTTTCCCGTTTTCTTTCAGTTCCAATACTAGTTTCTCCAACTGTTCCAACTTACCGGATTGCCCTTCATATTGCTCTAAAAAGAGAGAGGGGTGACAGCAAATTTGACGAAGACGGGTTAGTCCAGCTAATATCTCTAATTTACCACGATTAAAGCCTTTCTCCGAAACCGTTTGGGCAATCTCTTGTTGAATTCGCTCTAGATAGGCTAAATAGATTTCCTTCTGCTCCTTAGTTAAATCAGAATACTGAACGGATTCAATCTTATCAGGCAGTTCGTGCAACACTTCCTTCTTCACACGACGTAAAATAAACGGTCTTGTGATTTTTGCTACGTAGTCTGGCTTTAGCTGTAAGAACGCTTTTTTATGTCCGAAAAGTCCAGGTGATATAGCCTGGAAAATGGACCAAAGTTCCTCAAGCGCATTTTCAATTGGTGTCCCACTTAAAGCGAATCGTTTAGTTGCGGATACTGCTCGAACTGCTTTGGCCGTTTGGGTTAAATGATTTTTAATTGCCTGAGCCTCATCTAATATCATGGAGTCAAAATGTTTTTCTTGGTAGTAGGCAATGTCCTTTCGTAACGTTGGGTAGGACGTAATGTAAATGTCTGCATTCATTTCTTCTTCTAGTAGTTTTCTGCGTTGCTCCTTACTTCCAGCTACAATCCTAACGCTGAAGCTTGGTGCGAACTTTTCTATTTCCTTCTTCCAGTTATAAAGAAGCGAAGCAGGAGTGACAATAAGATTTTTAATTGGATGCGAAGCGGCTTCTTTTTCTGATAAAAGAAAGGCAATGGTTTGAACCGTTTTTCCGAGTCCCATATCATCTGCTAATATGCCACCGAGATGATAATGAGCAAGTGTTTTAAACCATTGAAATCCAGTCTTTTGATAGTCGCGTAATTCCGCATGTAAATCTTTAGGTAGGGAAAACGATAAAAGATTTGGATGCTTTAATTGTTCTAACAACGTTTGAAAGGATTCACTGTATGCAGCCTTATCTTGTCCGAATGCATCCTCTACTTGAAAACTTCGTGCAGCAGGAACCTGTAAGGCTCCTTGTTTAATCTGCTGCTTTGAAAGCTGCAGTCGCTCTGCAAACTCACGGAATGATTCAAAGGTATCTTCCTCTAAGGAAAGTAGTGGTCCGTTTGGTAATCGATAATACCTTTTCTTTTCTACTAATGCCTGGAGGACGTAATCGATATCTGTTTTCGAGATACCAAGAATATCAAAGTGAATGTCTAGCATCCCGCTCGTCGGATTCATTTGGACAGAGGTCGACAGTGTATGCTCTCGGTCCGAGATCATTGCTTCTACACTGCTTGATAAGAAAACATCTGCCTTTTCTTGCAAGGTCTGCAACGACGATTTTAAAAAGTCATAGATGGCTTCTTGCTTAAATAAGTGAAACTGGTTGTTTAAATAGACAAACCCAGCCTCCTCCATGAGAAGCAAAACCTCTAACTCTTTAGAGTGGTTTCGTTTAATGACGGTTTCTAAACTATAGTCGTCTTGATACGGGAGCGCAACCTTACCACCATAATGAAATTCCACACGAGCTGACACTGCTTGATCAACCTCATCGATATACACCTTCGCTTGGAGTGGTGCAACTGTGATTCTTTCTTGCATCTTAGCTGTATAGGCTACCGTTCCGACCTTTTCTAATTTAGGAACAACATTCGTTAAAAAAGTAGAAACATTTTCTTTAGAAATGGGATGTGCAAAGCTAGTTCGATAGGGCAACAAGCTGTATATTTGATTCATGATTACTTTTTGCTCCTCATTTAAACGAAAGAAAGTACCATTTGAAAATAATAACCCGTAGCTTTCGAAGTATTGGTATTTCGCAATATTAGAAATATCCAGATAAAAAATATCGTTTTGATCAGAATCTAGCTTAAAAGATAAAGCTGCACCTTGATTAGTTATCTTTATTTGATCGTATTCTTCTTCTGTACTTGCTTTAAAGGTTAATGGCCTTGTTGCTAGCCTTGTTAAAAATGTCTCCGTGATGCTAGGAGATAAAAATAGACTGCGTTTATCAAGCACAGGTTCCGTTGCATAGTTTGTAGAAAATAAGGATTCATTATCATAAGATAGAAGCAAGTCACGAATCAATGCTTGGTCTTGTTCATCAAATGAATGCTTATCTGCATTATAAGTGAAAGATTGAGTTAATTTGTATGCTTGCTTATTTCGATATGCTTGCAGAAATTCACGAATGTTTTTTACTTGATATAACTTATTCTCTCCAATGGAGAGTTGGACTTCGAGGAGCAATTTTGAATTATAAGGATGCTGTTTGCTTGCCAACTGATACGCAATCGAAAGTGGATGTTTTTCTTTTGCTTCGATATGGGTCGCATTTAAAGCATCTATAAGTCGTGTCGAGAAGCTATCATTTTTATATAATATCGGCTGTTCATCATCCTTTGGTGGATGGTTCATAACTTTTTGTGCAGATTCGTGGCTAATCGCCAAAAGCACAGCTGCAATATGCTTACAGGTGTAATGGGTGGCATAGGCTGGACAATCGCAGCTAGCTTCTAAATCATCATGTTCAAAAAAGAAGACGCGCACGCTATAGGTTTCCGTACCACGCACTTGCCCCCGCCAGCTATTGATGGATGGATTATAGTGTAAGCCAAAGACTCTCCCTTTTTGAAAATAGTCATAGCCTCGTTTATAAAAACGGTCACCAGTAATTCGAACGATGTCTTGTTTATCTAAAAAGTAAGATCGCATGTTTTTCGTCCCCTGTAATGAAAAAGTTTATCCTTTTATTATATCATCTTTTGCAACCTCATAGATGCTGAAGAATTGCATTTCATCGGTTAATTGTCGTCTTCATATGGTTGATTTATTATGCTAATCATGCTATGTTTTGATGGTGAAATCAGGTAAAGGAGCAATCATCCAATGTAAAAATCCCTTATAACAGCAAGGTGAACGAAAACAAAATATAGAAATGAATGGAAGGGATTCGTATGTCGATAAAGGATGAAGTGTTAAAACGCAAAACCTTTGCAATTATCTCGCACCCGGATGCGGGGAAAACAACCTTAACAGAAAAACTATTATTATTCGGAAACTTAATCCGATCAGCAGGAACCGTTAAAGGGAAAAAATCAGGGAAGTTTGCGACATCGGATTGGATGGAGATTGAAAAGCAACGTGGGATTTCCGTAACATCCAGTGTAATGAATTTTCCTTATAAAGGGTTTCAAGTCAATATTTTGGATACACCTGGCCACGAGGACTTTAGTGAAGATACGTATCGTACACTAACTGCAGTAGACTGTGTGGTCATGATTATAGATGCAACAAAAGGGATTGAAGCACAAACGTTAAAGCTATTTAAAGTATGCCGTATGAGAGGCGTTCCGATTTTTACGTTTATTAATAAATTGGACCGTGAAGGTAGAGAACCGTTAGATTTGTTAGAAGAAATTGAAAATGAATTGAACATTGAAACATATCCGATGAATTGGCCGGTAGGAATGGGAAAACGTTTTTTAGGAATCTTTGATCGTTACAATGAGCAATTTGTTCAATTCAACGGAAATGAAGAGGAAACATATATTCCTTACGCAGATTTAGATAAGCCAGAGCATGCTAATCTTGTCCAGAATCCTACGTTTGTAGAAACGAAGGATGAATTAGCGTTGGTAGATGAAGCGGGTAATGAGTTTTCTCTAGATGCTGTATTAAAGGGGGAGCTTACACCAGTTTTCTTTGGTAGTGCATTAGCACCTTTTGGAGTGCAAACCTTCTTTGATACGTTTATCTCGATGGCACCAGCACCAACTCCGCGTAAAACGACAGAAGGGGTCATGAGTCCGGATAACCCAGAATTCTCAGGATTTGTCTTTAAAATTCAAGCAAACATGAATCCGGCACATCGTGATCGAATTGCATTCTTACGCGTTTGTTCAGGTAAATTTGAACGGGGAATGAGTGTAAAGCTTGCTCGGACAGATAAACCGATTAAGCTTTCCCAGTCTCAGCAATTTGTTGCATCCTCACGTGATACAATAGAAGAAGCATTTGCTGGGGATATCATTGGAATTTATGATCCGAATGCTTATCGAATTGGTGATACCTTAATTGAAGGAAAAGAGAGCTTTGAGTTTGATGAGCTTCCACAATTCCCGCCTGAGCTTTTCAAAAAAGTAACGGCGAAAAACGTGATGAAAGCAAAGCAATTCAAAAAAGGAATTGAGCAGCTTGTACAAGAAGGAGCTATTCAACTGTTTAAAGACTTTCGCACAGAATCTTACATTATTGGAGCGGTCGGACAGCTGCAATATGAAGTGTTCGAATATCGTATGAAAAACGAATATAATGTGGATATTATGTTTGAATCGATAGGGGAGCGGATTCCTCGTTGGTTAAAAGCAGATCAAGTAGATCCAAATTTATTTGATGAGCGAAACCTTCTCGTTCGGGATAGAGAGGGAGAGGCGGTCGTGTTATTTAAAAACGATTTCTCCTTACGTTGGTTCATCGATAAACATCCGAAAGTAGAGCTCATCGATTTGTTTGAAGTGAATCAGTATGATCAGAGTTATAGTTAAGTAAAGGAAAAGCATGGATAGATAAATCCATGCTTTTTCTAATATCCTATTTTACTTCAACTTGGACTTCACTATGGTCGTGTGCATCTCCTTTTTTGTAGTGAATCGTAATGGTGGCTTGCCCGGAACTTTTAAAAGTATAAACTCCTTGATAGCCTTTGTCCGTTTCCTCTAAGTCTACCCATGCATGTGTTTCATTGTCTGGAGTAGCGATTTCTAAGGAAACATTCGCACCTGTTATACGTTTTTCTCCTTGCGATGCTTCTACGGTAAAGGTTGCTTCTTCGTTTGCTGTATATTCGTTTTCACTAAGTTGAAGGCTAACCGAATTGGTTTCGGAGGAACTATGATCATGTCCTTCTTTATGCGCTGTTTCCTCTGAATTTCCATCTCCTGTAATGCTAATCTCTTTTATTGGCATCGTATGTAACCCACGAGCTGTAACATGAGATTGAACGGAAAAGCTTCCAGGGCTATCAAAGGTATAAGTAGCGACGTATGCGTCTTCCTCTAACGAAGCGGTCACTTTCTCACTTGCCTCTTTGTTATCAGTTGGCCATATTTCAAAGACAACCTCTTCTGCATCTGTAACGGTTTCTTCCCCTTGGGTAACTTCTACTTGTAAAGAAACCTTTTCCCCTGTTATTCCTTCTTTAGGAACTTGTAGATTTGCCTCTATCATTTCTACTTCAGCAGGTTCATTTGATGGTTCGGATCCATTGTCTCCACAAGCACTAAGAACGAGTGCAAGCATCATAAAGGAGATAACTTTTTTCATAATTAGGTTTTACATCCTTTCTAAAAAGCTAATTCTAATAGAATAACTGTTATTTTTTTCTATTAAAAGTATAGACATAGAAGCTCAGAAATAACAATGAATGGGATGTGGAGATTTTGTGAATAATTGCAGCAATCATTTTACTAAACGTTTAAACGGAAACATGATAGTCTATGACAATAGATATCCAAATACAGAAAAACGAATGTTTGTTCTCATTTTTGTAGATTTTCTTTTATATTGTGGTAAACTATCCTTAGAACAAAGAACGGAGGTTGCATCGTGACAGAAAAGTTTTCCTTAGTATCTCAATACAGTCCACAAGGAGATCAGCCAGTTGCTATCCAGAAACTTGTAGAAGGAATTAGGAGTGGTCAGCGTCATCAAACACTTCTCGGTGCAACGGGAACGGGTAAAACCTTTACGGTATCGAATATGGTAAAGGAAATTAATCGACCAACCTTGGTCATTGCCCACAACAAGACACTAGCTGGTCAGCTTTATAGTGAATTCAAAGAGTTTTTTCCGAACAATGCAGTAGAGTATTTTGTCAGCTATTACGATTACTATCAACCAGAGGCGTATGTTCCGCAAACAGATACGTTCATTGAAAAAGACGCGAGCATTAATGACGAAATTGATAAGCTACGACACTCCGCAACGTCTTCTCTATTTGAACGAAATGATGTGTTAGTCGTAGCCAGTGTATCTTGTATTTACGGCTTAGGTTCTCCTGAAGAATATAGAAGCCAAGTGCTCTCCCTAAGACTCGGTATGGAAAAAGATCGCGATGAACTATTACGCAATCTAGTGGATATTCAATATGCCCGAAATGATATCGATTTCCAACGTGGTACGTTCCGTGTTCGTGGAGATTCAGTGGAAATTATTCCTGCATCTCGGGAAGAGCACTGTGTTCGTGTGGAGTTTTTTGGAGATGAGATTGATCGAATTCGAGAAGTAGATGCGCTAACTGGAGAAATAATTGGTGATAGAGAGCATATTGCAATATTTCCGGCTTCTCACTTCGTTACTCGGGAAGAAAAATTAAAAGTAGCGATAAAAAATATAGAACAAGAATTACAAGAACGATTAAAAGAGCTACGAGATCAAAACAAACTACTTGAGGCACAGCGTTTGGAACAACGAACAAATTATGATTTAGAAATGATGAATGAAATGGGATTTTGTTCTGGTATCGAGAACTATTCGAGACATTTAACGTTCCGTGAGCCTGGAGCAACTCCATACACTTTACTCGATTATTTTCCGGACGACTTTGTTATTGTCATTGATGAGTCACACGTAACGCTTCCTCAAATAAGAGGGATGTACAACGGAGACCAGGCTCGTAAGCAAGTGTTGGTCGATCACGGGTTTCGTTTGCCTTCTGCCATGGATAACCGCCCATTGCGATTTGAGGAATTTGAGCAAAAGGCAAAACAAATGGTCTACGTATCCGCAACACCTGGTCCTTATGAATTAGAGCATACACCGAAAATGGTCGAACAAATTATTCGTCCAACAGGTCTCTTAGATCCAGAAGTGGATATTCGTCCGATTGAGGGTCAAATTGATGATCTAATTGGAGAAATCAACAAACGTGTAGATAGAAATGAACGGGTTCTTGTTACAACATTAACGAAGAAAATGTCCGAGGATTTAACGGATTACTTAAAAGAAGTTGGCATCAAGGTTGCTTACTTACACTCTGAAATTAAAACATTGGAGCGTATTGAAGTGATTCGGGATTTAAGAGTCGGGAAATATGATGTACTTGTCGGAATTAATCTACTAAGAGAAGGCCTTGATATTCCAGAGGTCTCATTAGTAACGATTCTAGACGCGGATAAAGAAGGCTTCCTGCGCTCGGAACGATCCCTTATTCAAACGATGGGGCGGGCTGCTCGGAACGAAAACGGTAAGGTTATTATGTATGCAGATAAAATAACCGATTCGATGCAAAAAGCAATTGAAGAGACGCAACGTCGTCGGGAAAAACAAATTGCGTATAACGAAGAGCATGGGATTACACCGCAAACGATCAAGAAGGAAGTACGTGATGTCATTCGTGCGACGATGGTTGCTGAAAATACCGAAGAATATAACGGGGAAAAGCCAAGTGTAGCGAAGTTGTCCAAAAAAGAAAAAGACAAGTTAATCGAAAAGATGGAAAAAGAAATGAAGCAAGCTGCACGAGATTTGAATTTCGAGAAAGCGGCCGAGCTTCGTGATCTTGTGCTGGAACTGAAAGCGGAAGGGTGAAACGGAATGGCTAAAAAGTCAATCGTAGTATTAGGTGCAAGAGCTCACAATTTAAAGAATATTGACGTAGAGATTCCAAAGGATAAGCTCGTTGTCCTAACCGGCTTGTCTGGTTCAGGGAAGTCATCATTAGCGTTTGACACCATTTATGCGGAAGGACAGAGACGGTACGTAGAGTCCTTGTCCGCCTATGCAAGACAGTTCCTCGGACAAATGGATAAACCGGATGTAGATGCGATAGAAGGGTTGTCTCCCGCAATCTCGATTGATCAAAAAACAACGAGTCGAAATCCACGATCTACAGTAGGAACAGTAACCGAGATTTATGATTACTTACGACTTTTATTCGCGCGTATCGGTCGACCGACGTGTCCAAATCATGGCGTTGAAATTGCATCACAAACGGTCCAACAAATGGTGGATCGAATCATGGAATATCCAGAGCGAACAAAGCTGCAAATCTTAGCCCCAGTTGTGTCTGGAAGAAAAGGTGAGCATGTCAAGGTACTAGAAAGCCTGAAGCAAGAAGGATATGTCCGAGTCCGTGTTGACGGAGAGATGTTGGAAGTAACGGACGACATTCAACTGGAAAAGAACAAGAAGCACTCTATTGAAGTGGTTATCGACCGTATCGTCGTAAAAGAAGGGGTGACAAGTCGCCTTTCGGATTCGATTGAATCCGCTCTCCGTCTTGGGGAAGGAAATGTAATTGTCGATGTGATTGGAGAAGAGGAGCTCTTATTTAGTGAACATCACGCATGTCCAATCTGTGGCTTCTCGATTGGAGAATTAGAACCAAGACTGTTTTCCTTTAACAGTCCCTTCGGAGCTTGTGAACGGTGTGATGGCTTAGGTACACAATTGGAAGTAGACTTAGATTTAGTCATCCCAGATTGGGATGCTACATTACGTGAAGGAGCAATTGTGGCTTGGGAGCCTACAAGCTCCCAATATTATCCGAAGCTATTAGAAAGTGTGTGCACGCATTACGGAATTGATATGGATATACCGGTGAAGAATATTCCTAAAGATCAAATGGACAAGATCTTATATGGTAGTGGAAAGGATAAAATCTTTTTCCGTTATGAGAATGATTTTGGTGCGATTCGTGAGAATGATATTTTCTTTGAAGGTGTAATTGCGAACATCGCTCGTAGATATAAAGAAACGACATCTGATTTCATCCGGGAACAGATGGAAAAATATATGGCACAAAAGCCTTGTCCACAATGTGATGGGTATCGTTTAAAACAGGAGGCAATGGCAGTGTTAATTAATGGTCGCCATATTGGAAAAGTGACCGAGCTGTCTGTTTCTGATGCGAATGCCTTTTTTAGCAGCTTAGAGTTAACCGAAAAAGAGATTCAAATTGCAAACATGATTCTAAAAGAAATTAACGATCGCCTGTTATTCCTAAATAACGTTGGACTAGAGTACCTCACACTGTCTCGTGCAGCCGGTACATTGTCAGGCGGGGAAGCACAACGAATACGATTAGCGACACAAATCGGCTCTGCGTTGACTGGTGTTTTATATGTGCTAGATGAACCATCTATTGGGTTACACCAACGAGACAATGATAGGCTCATAGGTACGTTACAGCGAATGAGAGATTTAGGAAATACACTTATCGTCGTGGAGCATGATGAAGATACCATGCTCGCAGCGGACTGGCTTATCGATATCGGTCCTGGTGCGGGAGAGCACGGTGGACAAATTGTAGCAAGTGGTACACCGAAGCAAGTTATGAAAAACAAGAAGTCATTAACTGGTGAATATTTATCCGGGAAAAAATTCATCCCACTTCCGATTGAGCGTAGAAAACCGTCTAAGAAATTCATCGAGATAGTTGGAGCAGAGCAGAATAACTTAAAAGATGTCAACGTGAAAATTCCTATTGGTTTGTTAACGACCATTACAGGCGTTTCAGGCTCTGGTAAGAGTACATTGATTAATGAAATTTTGCATAAGTCCCTAGCCATGCAGCTACAAAGAAGTAAGCAAAAGCCTGGGAAGCATAAACAAATCAAAGGATTGAAGCATTTAGAAAAAGTAATTGATATTGATCAATCTCCAATTGGTCGAACTCCTCGTTCCAATCCGGCTACTTATACAGGAGCATTTGATGATATTCGAGATGTGTTTGCCCAAACGAATGAAGCAAAGGTAAGAGGATATAAGAAAGGGCGCTTTAGCTTTAACGTTAAAGGTGGCCGTTGCGAAGCGTGTCGTGGAGACGGCATTATAAAAATTGAAATGCATTTCCTCCCAGATGTTTATGTCCCTTGTGAGGTATGTCATGGAAAGCGGTATAACCGGGAAACACTGGAAGTGAAGTATAAAGGGAAAAATATAGCGGATGTACTCGATTTGACGATTGAGGAAGCACTTCAGTTTTTTGCTAATATTCCTAAGATTAAACGTAAGCTTCAAACAATTGTGGATGTAGGACTTGGGTATATCCGATTAGGTCAACCTGCTACGACGCTATCCGGAGGGGAAGCGCAACGGGTTAAGCTTGCAAGTGAACTACATCGTCGTTCCAATGGAAAAACACTTTATATTCTGGATGAACCAACGACAGGATTGCACGTGGATGACATTGCCCGCTTACTAGTTGTTCTTCAAAAATTAGTAGAGAATGGGGACACGGTTGTCATCATTGAACACAATTTAGATGTGATTAAAGCAGCTGATTACATTATTGATTTAGGTCCTGAAGGCGGGGATAAGGGTGGACAAATTATTGCGACTGGGACTCCAGAGGAAGTCGCGGAGACCAGTGGTTCCTATACCGGAAAATATTTGAAACCTATCTTAGAGCGTGATCGTACTCGTATGGAGAGTGTCATAGAGAAAAGAGAAGCTGTGAAATAATAAGTTGAAAGACTGGTATCGTAAACAAGATAT
Organism: Radiobacillus deserti; assembly: GCF_007301515.1. Taxonomy (GTDB): domain Bacteria; phylum Bacillota; class Bacilli; order Bacillales; family Amphibacillaceae; genus Radiobacillus; species Radiobacillus deserti. Next base: position 2,687,470 of record NZ_CP041666.1, on the reverse strand, counting down.
CAGTCTTTTTATATCGAAAGGTAGCATTAATTTTGACGCATTTATAATATTTGGGTAAGGTTAATTTAGAGAAGCACGAAAGGATGAATGGGATGGAAGCAATTGAATTGGAATTAGTACAAGAGAAATTAGAATCCTATTTAAATAAACATGTCTATGTCCATCTGGAAACAACGAATGGTGCATATGCTAGTCACTTTAATGATCAAGCTTATAACGTTGGTGCTTTCATTCGAAATGCACAGATAAGCTATAAGCAGGCAAAGATTGTTGGGAGTGGCTCTGCCTATAGAGTCGGACTTAAAACAGAAATCGGATGGGTTTACGCAGAAGGCTTGTCTAGCTGGGAAGTAGATGAGCAGAATCGATTATTAATGGCTGGGCACGATCGGGAAGGTAGATTAATGGTTGCCTTGCAAATTAGTGAGACCCCATTTAACAACTAAGCGAGGAGCGTGAATAGAATGGAAAAGCATGTTGTTGTCATATATCCCCATCCAGATGATGAGGCGTTTGGTGCATCCGGTACAATTGCGAAGTTTCGCCATGAAGGGGTTCCGGTTACTTATTTGTGCGGTACTTTAGGTGAAATGGGTAGAAACATGGGAAACCCTACCTTTGCCAATAGAGAAACCTTACCAGAGTATAGAAAGCAAGAATTGATTGCAGCTTGCCAAGTGCTAGATATGGACTTGAGAATGCTTGGCTATCGCGATAAAACGATTGAGTTTGAGTCCCGGGATGAAATTGCAGAACACTTAAAATCTATTTTAGAAGAAATTAAACCAAGTCTTGTCATCACACACTACCCAGGGCATGCGGTACACCCAGATCATGATGCCTTAGGTGCTGCTGCTGTTGAAGCTGTTGCAAGAATGGAGGAAGCACAGCGACCTACATTGTGGGCGCAAGCAATTAGTAGAAATCATGCAGAAGTATTAGGGAATCCAGATATTGTTCAAGATATTACGCCATTCTTTGAGAAAAAAATGGCCACAATTTTGGCACACGAGTCACAAGCACAAGGGGTGCTCGGAGGAATGAATCAAAATATGCCTAACTCTGATTTAGAGGCGATAGCAAAAGAGAGACTCGGAACAGAACAATTTTACACGTGGAAGTTCTCTTAAATCCTTCTATGTCATAAACACGGTATGTTGCATATTCTGATTTTGGGGGTGTTCGTGTTTTGAACGAAGAACGAAAGCGTATTTTAGAGTTGTTAGAAGATGGGTTAATTAGTGCAGAGGAAGCAGAGGAACTGTTTGATACGCTGGAAGAAGCGGAGTCAAAACATACGAATGCCTTAACTACAAAGGTAGATTGGGAATCAGAAGGACATAAGCATGACTATGCGAAACAAGTTCGTTCTACTTCGAAAAAAATTATGCATTTTATTGAGGATGCGGTCCAAAAAATAAAAGATGCGGATCTTGACTTCAATTTTGGAACATCCTACCCTGTATCACATATTTTCTATATGGATGATGCGGATTTTGAGGATATCCATATCGGAATTGCCAACGGGAATATTCAACTATCCGCTTGGAATGAACCAGATGTTCGAGTGGAATGTGAGGCGAAGGTATATCAAGTACAGCATCCATCCGAAGCAAGACAAAAGTTTCTGAGAGAAGCACAATTTGAAATTACAAATAATCGGTTGAATTTCGACATCGCTTCGAAGCAAGTGAAAACGAACGTAATTATACATGTCCCGAACCGTCTGTTTCAGACTTTGGATCTTCGCCTCTTTAATGGAGATATAGCTGTTCGCCAATTAGATGTTACGAGCAGAACCATCAAAACGTCTAATGGTTCCATCAAAGTGGAGAACAGTACAAGTGAAGAGTGGAAGCTGGAAACCATGAACGGGTCTATTCAAGTCGCACATAGTAATGGCAGACAATTAGACGTGGAGACTGTTAATGGATCTATTACATTAGAAGGATATTTTGAACAAATCCATGCTCAAAGTGTGAGTGGGAGTATGGAATGTTATTGCAAAGGAGAAGCGGTTCACTCCGGTCACTTTAAAACGACGACAGGTAGCCTTCGTATTTATCTTCCTCAAGCAAAACGAATTGATGGGAAACTAACAACAAAGCTAGGTAAATTACGTTGTAAGTTTAAAGATGCTCATGTCGTGGAAGATAAACAGGACATCATCAATAAGTTACTTCGATTTGAGGTATTAGAGCAGAAGGAAAATCCTATGTTTATTGAGGCCGACTCAAAAACAGGTTCTATTTGGGTAATACCAATGGAGGAGGAAGAGTAAGTGAAAAAACTACTTCGTACGAGAAATGACCGCTACATTGCAGGAGTTTTAGGTGGCATAGCAAAGTATTTCGGAATTGATGCGACATTAGTAAGGCTTGTATTTGTTGTACTGCTATTTCTTACTTATTTTTGTTCCGCTATTTTGTATTTACTTTGTTGCTGTTTTTATTATCCCAAATGAAGATGATCCTTTTTAAACAATCCATAAAGGGGCTGGGACATAACGAAAAGGATAAGACGAAAAGCCGAACAACAGCCTATACTAGCTCCGGAAATATACGTAGACTCCAGCGGGAAAAAAGGCATCGGTGAGACCCCACCGTGCGTCAGCATGAGGAGGCTCACCAGCTGCCCCCGGAAAGCGTCGTATATTTCCGGAGCAGGGTATAGGCACTATTTATAATTGTTCGTTTTTTCATTGCTTCCTATACTTTTGTCCCAGCCTCCTTCTATCACTTCTCTAGTAAACCAATTAGAATCAATTCTAACCATTCCCTTTTCGAGAATGCTGTAAAAGAAGACCAGCTAATATCCAGAGGATGCATTTTCGAAGCAAAATAACTTTTTTCATCTACATGGATTTCGCTAGGATTCTTTACTACTACATCATTTGATTTCAACCCACTTACTATTTCTACTTTTCCTTCGGCAGAAAGTCCAAGTTGTATCGGTTTTCGAATGACTTTGCTTGCTTTCGTTAATTGATAGACATAGGGCTTTTTACCCTTTTGGATAGCAGATTCCTCTAATGTTGTTACTTGATTAGCTTGCTCTGTCAGGATGGAAACGTCTGCTTTTGCACCAACAGCAATAGAATCTGAAGGTTCGGTTAGTGCTGCCTGATAGCGATAAAAACTATTTTCTCCGACTGTTGGTTCTTCGATAGGGTAATCGTCTACTTGTGTCAGCGAAGTTTCCAGTTCTTCCTTGACACCTTGAACAGATGCTCGTACATCCATTCCAGTCTCTACTTTTTGGAGCTCGTTATTCGTAAGCTTTCCTTCTATCGAATAGTTATTGGTTGCTAACGTTACAACAGGATTCGTTAACGTTTTATCCAATTTTATAATTGTTCCAGCTACTGTGGAAGCTTCTGTTAGAACGGCTTGATTGCCTCCTGATTGAAGACTGTTTAGCTCCTGTTCTAATTTAGTAATTTCGGCTTCTAATCGGTCCATTTCGAGCTGTTGCTTAAAGATTTCTTGAGTGATAGCACTTGAAATCATATCTGAAGTTATATTATCCCCAACAATGTTTAATTTTTCTTCGATCTCATAGTCGCGATTTTCTAATTCACCATTAGAATCTGGAAGGCGAACTTGATAATTTCTTAACGAATTCATATAACGTTCAACACTAGTTATGTCCTCTTCTTTTTGAGTAATTTCAGCTTCCAAAGAAGCCTTTAATTGTTCCTGTTCGGGAGCTCGGTATTCGAATAAAGGTGTCCCAGCCTCTACTTTATCCCCAACTTTAACGAGAAAGCGAAGGAACTCTTTATGCTCACCGTCAAAAAAGACATCTTCTTTAGCGGAAGAAACAACTACACCTTTTGTTGAGAAGCTTTTAATGACATCCCCTGTTTTTGCTTTCTCCCAATCGGTGATGTACATCGTTCTAGAGATGGTATCTCCTTTATTTGATATAAGATAACCGTTTAAGCCGACTAGAGATACAGAGAGAAGTAGAAGGATGACTAGAGTCCATTTTTTCATGATAGAATTCCTCCTTCTATAAGCCCGGATATTTCGATCGTCGCCATGAGAGCGGTAAATACCCATAGCAGCACAAAGAATAGTAAGACGCTAATAAATACTACTCTTTTGGATTTCGTCGTAAATTGACTAAGAACATAATAGAGAATCCCTAATAGGAAAAGCTGAAAGATAGTAATCGAAGCAAAAAAGTGATTCCAGTATGGGATTTCTATGTATAATTGACTTATGACACCGAATGAAAAAGGATTACTGACTTGATTTAAGTCAAATAACACATAGGTCAAATAGGTAATACCTTTTTCTACTAAGGTAAGCATAAAAACACTGAATTGAATTGCAACTGCCTTTTTGTATGGAAAGTGCAGGATGAACGAAAAAAGCCAAGCACCTAAAAAGATAAACAATGCTGGGTAAAGAATACTTAAAACGATCCGTCCAATGAGAAAAAATAGTTTACTAGTTTCAAATGTCTCGCTAGATTGAGAGACAACAAGTCCTGAAATGGATTCTGTACCGATTCCAAAGTAGCTACTAGTCAGGAAAAGCAAAAAGGTTAAGAACCACGTTAACGCATAACTGCGCCACATATGTGTAACCACTTCTGCTTTTTGTAATTGAAAGAGAGTGATCGATGGATGAAATAAATTTCGGAATGGTTTAATTCTGTACATATATGTATCCCCTTCGTAATAGTTTCCGTATTCCTATTCTAACGTAAATTGGTGAAAATAGGGAATTTTTGTTGATAGAAAATTTAAAAGGAGCACCAACATGCATAAGCTAATTTATCTATTACATTCAAATGGATCGATGCAAAAGCGCGATATCATCCAATCCATGAACTGGACATTAGAGCAATTCAACGACGAAACAAAACAATTAAAGGAGAATAACTGGCTACTAGAATTAGCTCCGAATCTGTTTGTTATTACCGCTCAAGCTCGACAGGCGTTGAAAACGTTAACCGAACAGAAGGAACAACTCATTCAACAGGAGCAAATGGATCAAAAACAACGCTCCGATCCGTTGAAAAAGAATTCATTGGCTAGGTTAAACGAGAGGGTAAAAGAATTAGAGGTAGAATTGAGAATAGCAAATACAAAAATCGTTTCACTGACTCAAGAAAATGAGAAGTTGAAATTTAATTATAAGCAGAAAGTGTCTTCTATGAAAAGGTCGTCAACCATTACACACCAGCTTGTTCCACGACTTGGGATGTGGCTAGATTTAGGACAAGCGGAGCACGAAAGATAGTAGAAGGAGAATACGATTATGATTCAACTAATGATTCGGCGTCTCCATTCTACCAAGACGATGATGATCGTTATTTTGAGCGGGTTAGAAAAGGAGAAGAATAGGGTAAGAAAGACATCTTATATAGAGTTATGCTAGGCTTGCCAAACATGCTACAATAGGTAGCAGTAATGTACAGCGTAGTCAAGATGGAGGGAATAATCATGGTCAAAGTTCGTACACAGGATTTACTGGACAATTTCAACTTAGAATTAGTAGCTGGAAAAGACGGTGTGCATCGAGAAATCTATAAAAGTGACATTTCCAGACCAGGGATTGAAATGACTGGTTATTTTAAATATTATCCGAAAGACCGTTTGCAGTTATTAGGAAAGACAGAGCTTACCTATTTTAATGAATTAAAGCCAGAAGAACAAAGAGATCGTGCTAACAAACTATGTACGGACATCACACCCGGCATTGTGATTACAAGAGGAATGGATATTCCAGAAGTACTAGTTGAAGTGTCTAATACATCTGGCGTGCCATTACTGCGCTCTCCACACAAAACGACTCGAGTAACAAGTCGCTTGACGAATTACTTGGAGGCTAAATTCGCACCATTTACTGCGATTCACGGTGTATTGGTTGATATATATGGAATCGGTGTGCTCATTACTGGAAAAAGCGGGGTTGGGAAAAGTGAAACAGCCTTGGAGCTTGTAAAGCGCGGACACCGCCTTGTTGCCGATGATAGTGTAGAGATTCGTCAAGAAGACTATGACCGTTTAATTGGGAGCTCGCCTCCACTTATTGAGCACCTATTAGAAATTCGTGGGCTAGGTATTATTAACGTGATGACATTGTTCGGTGCGGGTTCGGTACGAAGCTATAAAAAGATATCATTAATTATAAATTTGGAGCTTTGGGACCAAAAGAAGCAATATGATCGTCTTGGCCTAGAAGAAGAAACCGTTAAGATTATGGATGTAAGCATTCCGAAAGCAACACTACCTGTTCGCCCAGGAAGAAACTTAGCAGTTATTATCGAAGTGGCCGCTATGAATTTCCGTTTGAAGAGAATGGGGGTTAACGCAGCAGAGGAATTTTCAGAACGATTAACCAGTATGATTGAACATGGAAAAGAATAGTTCGACTAGGAGGGAATACGTTGACTTGTAGTGAACCATCACTAAGTCGGGTTTTCTTAGAGCTTGGCCCGTTCACCGTTTATTGGTACGGGGTTATCATTGCGACGGGAGCCTTTTTAGGACTCTGGCTTGCGACGAGAGAATCCGATCGATTAGGACTTAAAAAAGATGTATTTGTTGATTTAGTTGTGTTTGCGATACCAATTGCGATTATTTTTGCACGCATTTATTATGTTATTTTTGAATGGGAGCAATATGCAGGTGGTACTTGGTGGGATGTCTTTGCCATTTGGCAAGGTGGCATCGCCATTCATGGTGCTCTTATTGGGTCTGTCTTAACAGCAGTTATATTTGCTCGTGTTAAAAAGATGTCCTTCTGGCAGCTTGCAGATATTGCAGCACCGAGTCTTATCTTAGGGCAAGCGATTGGAAGATGGGGAAACTTCATGAACCAGGAAGCACATGGTGGTCCCGTTAGTGAAGCGTACTATAACAACTTTATGCAATATTTACCTGATTTTATTACGAATCAAATGTGTATAGATGGTGTGATGTACCATCCAACCTTCTTATATGAATCCGTATGGAACCTACTTGTCTTAGGCTTCCTACTTTGGTTCCGTCGCAAAAATCCAAGACGCGGAGAGGTTTTCATTAGTTACATGATGGCTTATTCTGTTGGACGTTTCTTTATAGAAGGAATGCGTACAGATAGCTTGTATGTCGTAGGACAATTAAGAGCAGCTCAGCTTATTTCGATTTTACTGATTGTTCTAGGTATCGCTCTTATCGTGTATCGTCGTAAGACTGGTCTTGCGAATAAAAAATATAATGGCAAAAAAGTGGGATAGGAGGATATTGAATTGGGTCAAATCTGGAAAAGAGGACTTAAGGCTGGCTTAGACTTAACATGGACATTAGGTAAAGTTATCTTTCCCGTTACACTTATCGTATCCATCCTTGAGCACACGCCAGTGCTTCAATGGATAATTGATTTTTTAACGCCATTCATGAAACTGATCGGTTTACCAGGTGAAGCGGCTGTGCCAATTGTTCTCGGAAACCTGCTAAATTTATACGCAGGAATCGGGGCGATTGTGTCGTTCGAGTTTTCTGTGAAAGAAGTATTTATTATGGCCATTATGCTGTCGTTTTGCCACAACCTTATTATCGAATCAACGGTTGCTAGTAAGGTTGGAGTGAAATGGTGGATTGTGATTGGGGTCAGAATCATGCTCGCATTTGTGTCAGCTTCGTTGATCCATTTGTTTTGGAATGGTGGCGGTGAGGCAGCACAATATGGATTTATTTCAAAAGGTGACGCTGTACCAGAAGGTTGGCTGGCCATCGGAGTAGATGGTCTTCAGACCGCATTTATGGGGATTGTTCAGCTAGCAGTAATTGTGATTCCATTAATGGTTGCTATGCAGTTTTTCCGTGAACTTGGGTGGATGGAGAGTGTGTCAAAACAGCTGACTCCATTTACGAAATTTTTAGGAATGAATAAAAATACCTCGATGACATTAGCAGCAGGATTAACACTCGGCCTCGCATATGGAGCGGGACTGATGATTCAAGCAGTGAAGGAAGATGGAGTGTCACGGAAGGATATGACGCTTGCTCTTATATTTCTCGTCTCCTGTCACGCAGTAATTGAGGATACAGTCGTTTTTATCCCTTTAGGTATTCCAGTATTACCCCTTTTATTCATCCGGTTGGTAACTGCCATTCTTTTAACCGCTCTTATTGCGTGGATTTGGAAGAAATATGAGTCATCGGCTAGAAAGGAACCAGTTCATGAACATCACTACCATTCTCTTTGATTTAGATGGAACATTAATCGATACAAACGAATTAATCATCGCATCCTTTCAACATACGTTGCTTCAGCACGGAGATCGAGCGTATGATCGTGAGGAAATTTTATCCTTTATTGGTCCTCCATTAAAGGATAGTTTTCAGCTTGTCAATCCTGACAAAGTCGAGGAAATGTTTAAGACATATCGGGAACATAACTTAGCGAATCATGATGACTATGTGGTCATTTATCCTACCGTAGCAAATACGCTGAAGCAGTTGAAGGAAAAAGGCTTTAAGTTAGGAGTCGTGACGACAAAAATAAATGCAACCGCTTGGAAAGGATTAAAGTTGACTGGAATTGATTCGTACATGGATGTTTTAGTTGGGTTAGATGATGTCCAGCATGCGAAGCCACATCCAGAACCAATCATCAAAGCATTAACTAAGCTAGGAGCTACTGCTTCGGAAACCATTATGGTTGGTGATAATTATCATGACATAGAAGCGGGAAAGAATGCTGGGACTAAGACCGCAGGGGTTGCCTGGTCCATCAAAGGGAGAGCTTCTTTGGAAGCTCATAAACCGGACTTTATGCTAGAGGAAATGAAGGATCTTTTGCAAATCGTAGGAGCGTGAAGGAATGCGTCGAACGGAACGATATCGAGTAAAAGAAAATAATTCGTTATGGCACGTTTATAAGACCGTTCCTTTTTTAAAAGTGGTCAAAAACTTTATCGTGATTCAACTTGCACGTTACACACCATTTTTGTCGATGAAAAACTGGCTGTATCGAACATTCCTGCGAATGAAGGTTGGAGAGCATACCGCGTTTGCTTTGATGGTCATGCTAGATGTTATGTTTCCAGAAAAAATTTCAGTCGGAAAGAACTCTGTAATTGGCTATAATACAACAATCCTTGCGCATGAATATTTGATTAAAGAATATCGTCTTGGCACAGTGACAATTGGAAATAATGTCATGGTCGGTGCAAATACGACCATCTTACCTGGAGTGCGTATAGGGGATGGAGCAATCGTTTCTGCTGGCACCCTCGTACATAAAGATGTTCCTGCAGGTGCTTTTGTCGGCGGAAATCCAATGCGAGTGATTTACTCCAAGGAAGAGATGGAAAAGCGGATGAGGGAAGATTCGTTTTTGCAGGATGATTAGAAAAAAGTTGACTTCATTTCCGAGAGGAAAAGAGTCAACTTTTTTAATTCGTTAGGACCGGACATCAAAAGGCTTAATGATTCCATAAATCGTCTCCGTATAAGGAAGCGTTAGTCCAAGCTTCTTCGCTTGTCGCAGTGCACCACCATGAATATGTTCGACTTCAAGCTGCAGCCCCTTACGCCGATCTTGATGCATAGAAGAGGTTGCTTCTGGATGGAACTGATGAAGCTTGTCAAATCCATCCTTCACATGCTTTTCTGTAATCGAAACACCCGAAGCCTTGGCAAGGTCTTTCATTTCTTCTAACAGCTTATAAGCAATTTTTATCGTGGCTTCTTGCTCACTAATGGGTCCGATAGGTAAATTGCTTGCTGTCGTAATTCCGGAGAAAGCATGAATGAACATATATTTATTCCAGATAGCTTCTTCAATATCATCGCTCCACGTACTTTTAAAGTTCGCCGATTCCGAAATTTTTTGCAAGGTAGCGCATAATTCGTTTTGACTTGGATGAAGTGCACCGAATACCATATCGTGTGCTTTACTCGTATGGACGACATGGCCATTTTTATCTAAAGTAGCAATAATAAAAGCTAAGCCACCGAGCACGTTTTCGGTTCCGTAGCGCGTCTGTAACATTTCAAAATGCTCGTTGCCATTTAATATAGGTAAAACTTTAGCCCCCTTCTCGACGAGAACATCTAACGCGGAATAAGTCGTTGGAAGATGATATCCTTTGACAGCAAGTAAGACAAGGTCAGCAGTTGAAATATCTTCAGCGCTCTCCACAAACTGTAGGTTTGTTACCTCGTAGTCGCCTTGTACACTATGAATATGTAATCCGTGCTCTCGCAGCTGTTGTGCCCTTTTGGATCGGACAAGATACGTGACATGTTGTCCGGCTTCCTGCCAACGTGCTCCAAAATAAGCCCCCAAAGCACCTGCTCCTAAAATAACGATGTTCATAGATACTCCCCCTTTTAGGTTTAACTTGTTTATAATGTAAAAAGATAATTTAATATATCTTTATCCACCTCTAACCGTTCTGTTAGATAAATAGTTTAACAAACAGGTGTTTTATCCATTTTCTTGCTTTAAAGTTCTTGCGTGCTTTTCCGGTTTATGATGAATAAATAGACGTTAACTAGTAAAAGAAGACTTACATGTAACACTGGGCTCAATTGTAGTTGTTCAGCAGAAGAGTTAGTACCTGCTTCCCACATCTCACTTCTAATAACTTGACTATTAAATAGAAGTGTAAATGTTAGAACCCATATTGTTATCCCTAGTCCTATCCTGGTCTGGAAGGATAGTAACGCAATCAATAACACGCCACTTGCAATAAAAAATAGGATTTGTGCTATGAGAGCTTCTGCAGTTGTAAAAGAAACGGGAATGTCCGATAATATCAGTGTTTTATATCCGAATGCTATCCCTCCTGTAACATATCCCAATACGAATAATATAGTCCCTACAGTGTTGCTTATTTTTGCATTAATATGGAATCTTTCCTTTCGATTTCCTATTTCCTGAGTTGTAAGTTAGTTTAGTATAATACACATTATTATTTTAACATAAATATCCATTTTATCTTGCTGTTTTATGTATGAGTTTTTACAACTATGGATGTACGTCTTAATTCCCGCCTCCGATCAAGTAAGGAAAACCATTTATTATGGCACTTTCAATCTTTTATGTTTCAACTTTCGTTAGGTAGCTAGATGCCGAATGGCAACCAAGTCGTTTTTACATTATTCAATCTTAAAGAAAGCGTTAAGAAAGGTGGGTTCATCGCGTTTAGCTATATAATAAAAATCTTAAATGTGATATACTTCAAACGGTACACACAAATAGAAGCGGTATAAGAAGGAGGGGAGACCGTGAATACTTCAACAGTGATAACAGAGAACATGTATAAAGACAAGGTCATCCCTTTCATTCCAGAAGGTGATTTCTACTTTACAAAAGGGGTAGAAGCTTTCCAGAAGAGGAAATTTGAGTTGGCCATAAAGTGGTTGAAAAAGGCCATAGAGCAAACGCCAAAAGAAGCGTTATACCAATGTCAATTATCGATTGTCTATACGGAAATTGGTCAATTTCATAAAGCAAATCAACTATTAACAGAAGTGGTCTCAGAACACGGAGAACATTATATAGATTGCTATTACTTAATAGCAAATAATTATGCTCATCTCGGATTGTTTCAAGACGCAAAGCGCTTTGCGGAAACTTACTTAGAAAAGAACGTAGATGGAGAATTTAAGGAAGAAGCAGAAACGTTACTTGATTTGATGGATTTGGATGAAGAAGAGGACGATGATGATTGGGCTTACGAGGAAGAAGATGAGCTTTTAATTTATCAGGAAACCGTCTTTTATCATTTGGAAAGGGAAGAATGGGATATTGCGCTTCCACTTTTGGATGAATTAATGACCTTATTTCCTACTCATGTGTCCGCGAAGCATGAATACGCGTTTGCGAAGTTTTTTGACGGGGATCAAGGAGAAGCTTTTCGACTGGAGAAAGAATGGTTAGAAGAAAATCCACAGTCTTTATATGGACATACGAATCTTGCAATCTTCTATTATGAAAGTGGACAGCAGGAAATGGCAGATGAGCACATTGAAGTCATAAGAAATGTATATCCAATTCATGAGCAACAAAAGCTTCGGATTGCTTTTACATTAGCCCGTACAGGTTATTGTGCAGAAGCATATAGTCGATTTAGAGCTTTATCTAAATCACAATTACAGGGGCATGTTTCATATTATAAATGGTACAGCGTTGCAGCGTACCATTGCGGAGAAGTAGACAAAGCAAACGTCTTATGGGCAGAAGCATGCAAACGATTTACGTTTTTGGATAAAAACGTGAAGCCGTGGAATGCTGAATAATAGGAATGAGCATATAACTAGACCCAAAGACTTATTCATTAGATAATAGGCTTGAATTTAGTAGGGGGGCTGATGATTCATGGCCGAAGATAAAATATATGATGTAATTATTGCAGGTGCTGGACCAGCTGGAATGACAGCTGCGGTATATACATCACGTGCAGATTTAGATACGTTAATGCTAGAACGCGGAATTCCTGGTGGCCAAATGGCAAACACCGAGGATGTAGAAAACTATCCTGGCTATGATCATATTCTTGGACCAGACTTATCAACTAAGATGTTTGAGCACTCTAAAAAATTTGGTGCGGAATATGCATATGGAGATATCAAAGAAGTTATTGATGGAAAAGAATTTAAAACAGTTGTTGCAGGAAATAAAGAATATAAAACAAGAGCATTAATCATTGCAACGGGTGCTCAATACAAAAAAGTAGGGGTTCCTGGTGAAGAAGAGTATGGTGGCCGTGGTGTTTCCTATTGTGCGGTTTGTGACGGTGCTTTCTTTAAAGAAAGAGAATTGATCGTCGTTGGTGGAGGAGATTCTGCCGTGGAAGAAGGCGTATATTTAACTCGCTTTGCTAGTAAAGTAACGATTGTACACCGTCGCGATGAGCTACGTGCCCAAAAGATTTTACAACAACGTGCATTTGACAATGACAAAATTGAGTTTGTGTGGGATACCGTTGTGGAAACCATCAATGGAGAAAACAACAAGGTGTCCAGCGTTACCTTGAAAAACAAAAAAACAGGTGAAGTATATGATAAAGAAGCACAAGGTGTCTTTATCTACGTGGGAATGGTTCCATTAAGTGAGCCGTTTAAATCGCTAGGAATTACTAATGAAGAGGGATATATTCCGACGAATGAAAGTATGGAAACGAACGTACCTGGCGTTTTTGCAGCTGGAGATATCCGCGCAAAAGAGCTTCGTCAGATCGTGACAGCAACTGGTGATGGAAGTATTGCTGCACAGGCTGCACAAGCTTACGTCGAGCATCTTCTAGATGAGATAAAAGTAAAAGGGTAAAAAATATTCAAAAGTAAATGCATTTTAACTCTGCTGTAACACGCACGAAATAATTATGGGGTACAATGAACTTAACTAATTGACCCCCTTTTAAAGATAAATTGTCTTTGCACAAGTGATTGATGTCGCTTGTGTCTTTTTTTGCTTTTTTCTAGAATACTGACTATGGAAAATTTACATTTGGTTCATAATATTGTGGGTAACGAAATATTCATTGTATAATGGAAGTAGTATTTAAGAATATCATCCGGTTTGAACTTGCACATGTAGTGTATTGAAAGAAGTGATTTTTTGCGAAGAACAGCAAATGGTATTTTACTGAAGGACAAACATATTTTAATGATAAAAAAACCACGTCGAGGCTGGTATGCAATGCCGGGTGGGAAAATGGAACTTGGAGAATCTGTCAAAGAAGCCGTTACTCGTGAATTTCAAGAGGAAACAGGTCTTCTATTAGAAGAGCCTCAACTTTCAGGTGTTTATACATACATTATCCAGAATGACGAGGAAATCGAAATGGAATGGATGATGTTTGCCTTTTCCGCAAAAGACTATACGAAAGATCTTGTAAGTGAATCGGAAGAAGGAGAGCTTGAGTGGATTCCGATAAGTGACGTGTTAGACAAGCCAATGGCTGAAGGAGACCGTCTTATTATCAAGCATGCTATCGAGCGAGATGAAATCATGTACGGAACGTTTTATTACACACCTGACTATTCACTTTTATCCTATAGGTTAGATCCATCGATAAAATAAGGGGAGATAAACATTGGCTGATCAAAATCAAGAGATCAAGCTCGTTATTATTACTGGTATGTCAGGAGCGGGTAAAACAGTTGCTGTTCAAAGCTTTGAGGATTTAGGTTTTTATTGTGTAGACAACCTACCACCAGCTTTATTACCAAAGTTTTTAGATTTGATGAAGGATGCTACAAACGGGATTCAAAAGGTAGCGCTCGTCATGGATTTGCGAGGACGTGAGTTTTTTGATTCCCTTTTTGAAGCGTTAGACAAGTTAGGGAAAGAAGACTGGTTAGAGGAACACATCGTATTTTTAGACGCAAAGGACCAAAAGCTTGTTTCTCGCTATAAGGAAACGAGAAGATCCCATCCTTTAGCTCCAGAAGGACTACCGTTAGAAGGAATTAAGCAGGAGCGTCGTATTTTAGATGAGTTACGAGGGCGTGCACAGCGGATTATTGATACTACCGAATTAAAGCCACGACAACTTCGGGATAAGATTGTCGAGCTGTACTCAGAAGAGCAGCAGGACATCTTCTCAGTCCATACCGTTTCCTTTGGGTTTAAATATGGCTTACCGATTGATGCGGACCTTGTCTTTGATGTTCGATTTCTTCCGAATCCACATTATGTAGAGCATATGAGACCATTAACGGGGTTGAATTCTGAAGTATCCTCCTATGTATTCAAGTGGTCCGATACACAAAAGTTTTTAGAAAAAGTAACGGACCTTTTACAGTTCATGCTTCCTCAATATAAGAAGGAAGGAAAAACCCAGCTTGTGATTGCAATTGGCTGTACAGGCGGGCAGCACCGTTCGGTGGCGATTGCAGAGTACTTAGCAAAACAATTTTCAACGAACTATGTAACCCATGTATCACATCGGGACATAGAAAAGAGAAAGGGACAATAATTTTATGCCGAAACAACCAAGCATAGTAGTCGTTGGCGGTGGCACTGGCATGCCCGTTCTGCTGCGAGGGTTGAAGGACTACCCTATCGATTTGTCGGCAATCGTAACGGTGGCAGACGATGGAGGAAGCTCCGGTAGACTTCGTACAGAAATGGCGATACCAGCCCCAGGAGATATACGAAATGTAATAGCTGCTCTATCCGATGTAGAACCAATGCTTTTGGACTTGTTTCAACATCGCTTTAAGAATGGCAATGGACTGTCTGGGCATTCGATGGGTAATTTACTTCTAGCCGCCATGACTTCCGTAACCGGAGATTTTTATAACGGGATAAAAGAGATATCTAGAGTGTTGAATGTGAAGGGGAAGATTTACCCGATTGCAAATCAGAATATGTATTTACATGCGGAGATGGAAGACGGTCAAATTATTTATGGCGAATCCAATATCCCTTTAGCAAATAAAAAAATCAAGCGTGTATTTTTAAGTCCAGAGCCAGTGATGCCTCTTCCAGAAGCGGTTTCCGCAGTAACTAATGCGGACTTAGTTGTTATAGCACCAGGTAGCTTATTTACGAGTACCTTGCCCAATTTAATTGTTCCACAAATTGGAGACGCCTTGCGTCATACTAAAGGAAAAGTAGTCTATGTCTGCAACGTCATGACACAGGAAGGCGAAACAACTGGATTTACGGCCGCAGACCACGTTCAAGCGATACATGATCATGTCGGTGCTGGCTGTATCCATTCTGTCATTGTAAACAATGAAAAAATTGAAGGAGACGTTCGTGCTATTTATGCAGAAGAGAACGCCGAACCTGTAATTTACGATTTGGAACGACTTCGCTCGATGGACATTGATGTGATTGAGGCAGATATTATTGACCATTCGAAGAAAATGCTTCGTCACGATACAAACAAAGTAGCAAACCTTTTATACTCCCTTTTGGAAACCAATTAGAGCAGGGGGATTAAATTTTTTGGGGGTGAGAAAATGTCGTTTGCTTCCGATATAAAAAAAGAGCTTACCAATGTATCAAATAAGCCTTGTTGCGCCAAAGCAGAATTAGCGGCACTTGTTCGAATGAATGGGGCCATCTCACTTGCAAGACAAGATTATTTACTTGATGTGCAAACGGAAAATGCGGCAATTGCTCGCCGTATTTATACGTTAATCAAAACTGCGTATTCCTTGCCAGTTGAATTATTAGTTCGAAAGAAAATGAAACTGAAAAAGAATAACGTCTATATCGTTAGAATGAAAGAAAGAGTAAGAACCTTCCTATCTGATTTAGATATTCTACAGGAACCGTTTACGCTCGTCCGTTCTATTTCTAGTTCCTTTACGGAGAAGAAATGCTGTAGTAGAGCCTATTTACGTGGGGCATTTTTAGCAGGTGGCTCGGTGAACAACCCAGAAACGTCATCCTATCATCTGGAAATTTTCAACTCTTATAAGGAACACAATGATGCGTTGTGTGACTTACTTAATAATTTTCAATTGCATGCAAGAAAGTTAGAAAGAAAAAAAGGATATATTACGTATATTAAAGAAGCTGAAAAAATCACAGATTTCTTAAGTAATATTGGAGCTCACCAAGCCTTGCTGAAATTCGAGGACGTGCGAATTGTTCGCGACATGCGTAATTCCGTTAATCGACTTGTAAATTGTGAAACGGCTAATTTAAACAAAACAATCGGTGCAGCGTTCCGACAAGTGGAAAACATCCGTTTTATTGATCGAACCGTGGGATTAGATGCTCTTCCCGATAAGCTTAGAGAAATTGCGACCTTACGAGTAGAACATCAAGATGTTAGCTTAAAGGAATTAGGAGAGCTTGTCTCGACAGGGAAGATTAGTAAATCGGGTATTAACCACCGTCTTCGGAAAATAGATGAATTTGCCGATAAATTGCGAAGAGGCGAGCCGATTACGAAGTAAAGAGAGCGACTTTTTAACTATTTTTATTTTTTAGATATACTTCCACTCATGTTTCGCATATACTCTCTTTTAAGGATAGTAAGAAATTGCTTAAAAGAGAGTATTTTCTTTTTCGGAAAAATGATAGCGCTTTCTTTTGAGGGGAGGAGAGACAATGGAAAAAACGGTTCAAGTGTCCATTGAACCTGGACTACAAGCTAGACCAGCTGCACAATTTGTCCAACTTGCGAATCGCTTTTCATCAGATATATTTATTGAAAAGGATGGGAAGCAAGTAAATGTGAAAAGTATTATGGGGCTTATGAGCTTGGCAATCGCGTATGGGGAGGAGGTTACATTAATAGTAGAAGGTTCGGATCAAACAGAAGCCATAGAAGAGCTTGAAGCGTTTGTGCTTGGGAAAGAGAGCACATAATAGAACTAAGAGGGATAAGATTACTAAATTTTATAAGATAATGCCAATCTTTGATTGTTAAACTTTAAGATAGTAATAATAAAAAGTCCGAACTAATTGGATTTAGTTCGGACTTTTTTGTCGATCAAAAAAATGTTTGACTACTATTCATATCTTACTTAATCAGGCTTTTTTTCCATAACCTTGTCAATTAAGCCGTATTCCAGAGCTTTATGAGCTTCCATGAAGTTATCACGATCTGTATCACGTTGGATGATTTCCAATGGTTGACCTGTACGCTCAGATAGAATTGTATTTAGCTTTTCACGCATTTCGATAATACGACGTGCGTGGATTTCGATATCAGAAGCTTGACCTTGTGTTCCGCCCAATGGTTGGTGAATCATTACTTCACTGTTTGGTAACGCATAGCGTTTTCCTTTTTCACCAGCAGCTAAAAGGAAAGCACCCATAGATGCTGCCATACCAATACAGATCGTGGATACATCTGGTTTGATAAACTGCATGGTATCATAAATAGCCATACCAGCTGTAATAGAGCCACCTGGTGAGTTAATGTATAAAGAAATGTCTTTGTCTGGATCTTCGGCTGCTAAGAAAAGTAATTGTGCAACAATGCTGTTGGATACATTATCATCAATTGCACTTCCTAGCATAATAATACGGTCTTTCAGAAGACGAGAATAAATGTCGTAAGCACGTTCGCCACGATTGGTTTGTTCAATGACTGTAGGGATTAAGTTCATAAGAACGGTTCCTCCTTTTTCTATTCTTTCTTGTATTCATTTGTTTCATTACTATCTTCATCTTATACGAAAGGTCAATAAAGGTCAAACAAAAGTGATTCTTTATGTAAGTAAATGTTTCCAATGTAGGTAACCCCATTACATAATAATCGTTCCCACATTTGTAGGTATTTAACCCTCTATTTTTATCTGGACCTATTTTTTACAAAAAACCTACATTACTCGGTACGCGTTTTTTGGTCGCCCCTTTGTTCCGTACATAGAGATGACTTCTACCTCTCCTTTTTCTGCCATATGGTTTAAATAACGATGAACGGTTTGATAGGAAATGGGTAATGCTTGTTCAATTTCTGTTATGGAAAGGGGCTTGTTTTGCTGAAGTAAGTAGGACTTAATCGTTTGTCTAGTTGACGTATTGATTCCCTTATCCACGAATACCTCATTTTCTTCTTTGGTTATTTTACTAATTTTTAGGTTTAGGCGGATTCTTGAAATTAGGTCTGGTGCTTTGATTGGCTTTAGTGCGAAATCTGTTGCCCCAGCTTGATGGAAACGGTCCGCTATTTCTTGCCTTTCATCTACAGTAAGGACAATAATGGGAACGGAATCATTGATTTTTCTAATTTCTTTCGTTGTCTTGAGTCCGTCCCAGTCTGGCATGTGGTAATCTACAAGAATGAGTTCTGGATTTAGCTTTTTGGACAATTCGACCCCTTGTTTGCCAGTTGCAGCTTCAGCTACCTTCCAATCTGCGAATTCACAAATTTCCTTTATAGTGAAACGGATATCTGGATTATCCTCCACGATTAAAATCATGATCGTTCCCCCTTTGTGATGGTATGTATATATCAATTTTTGTATGACTGCCTAGTGCACTAGATACTGCAATACTTCCACCATGATAGTCTACAACTCGTTTGACAAAGGTTAACCCTAAACCGGTAGAATCCTTTGTACTAAAACCTTCTTCCCAAATCGCCTGTAAATCCTCTTGACTGATACCAGAGCCGTTATCCCAAACCTCAAATAACACACCAGTTAAATGGGAAGAAACAGAGATTCTAATTTTTCCTTGTTTTCCTTGAAAAGAAACGATGGAATTTTCAAGAATGTTCGATATAGCACGTGAAAATCGAATTTTATTTACTTGGATAGGTGGTAAGTCTTCCTCGATTTCTAACTGCATATCAATAAGCTGTTCATCGAGTGCTAAATGACTTGTTACATAGTCCATCAGCTCGGTTACAGAGATAGTCCGCTTTATATCCTCATAGAGGATTTCAGAAATCATATCACTCATTTTTTGGACAGAGCCATCCACTCGATTGAGGTAGTCTTTTAGCTTCGGATCTTTTTCATATGGATATTTCATTTGAATGAGCGAGAGTAATCCTTCAACAGAAACTAAAGGTGTTTTTAAGTCGTGAACGAGTGAGTGAATTTCTTGATACACCTTAGATTCTATTAAGGCAAACCGGGTTCTTTTTAACTCTAATTCTTGTTTTTGATACTCCTTCAGCGTTGTTAATTGCTTGTTATATAGCGTCATTAATATCGTATAAATAATGGAAATGATGACCATTACAATACATAAGGCTAAGAAGAGTGTGGTTAACAGTTCATTTTGGGATAAATATCGATCCGTTATCTTTAATGAAATTGCTAGATCATCGGTTCCAAAGTGAAATATAGTTAAACTATTAATCAAGCTTAAACATTGAAATGCAATAACCGTAAACAAGCTTAGTACCGAAAAGGATAAATAAAAATCCTTTCGTGTTGGAATATATACACGATAGAGTAATAACAAGGCAAGCGTTAAGAAATGGGGGACATAAGCATAATGTTCCTTGTATAAAATATTCAAACTAAGCACGAACATTAATGTAAGTGTAATAAAAGCATAAGAGAAGCGAATTCTTTTCCATATTCTCGTTAGTTGTGTGGCGATTAGTGTTGAACCGATATAAATAAATATAAATAGAATAGAGCTTCTACACACATAAGAAAACGCAGATAGGAGTAGTCGTCCACTGTCTTCAAACGCTAAGCTGTCTTGAATTCTTTCTTGTATTTGTATTCCCCAACCACTGGATAGGTTGGGGAAGAATAGACCGTAAAGAATGACAATCATGCCAACAATTCCAGGTATATTTCGTGAAGGAGAGCCCATTTATTTTCATCCTTACTCATACATATTGTCAACGAAATGCTGCGTTTAATGGAGTTGCCAGATCATCTAATTGCTCCACAAAAGTAACTGGTATATCTGTTTTTTCTAATTGGCTTTTGATATTCCTTGAGAGGTAAGGTTCTTTTACTCCAATAAAATAGGAGGCATACGGGATTGCTTGTAGTAATAACGTTTCCGTGTGTTGATCTGTTCGATAAGCATTAGAAATATAGGTAATAATTACAGGTTTACTAGTTGCGTTTGCTTCCTTTAATAGAGTTAGCATTCTTGTTTTTTCTTCTTCGAACTCTCTGTTTATCTTATGTAAAGCATTGCTACTGTATCCTATATCCATGATAATCGTTTCATAGTCATATAAGTCAGACGCAAGAGCCCTTGGCCGAAAGTCATTATCTAGGTATAGATCATCAGCAATGTTTTCTATTATTTTGCCTTCAATGGCTTGACCCGCAGATGTAAGAAGTACTTTCTCTTTGCCGATTGGTGCAGGTAGATTTGGATAGGTGTTTAATAACAATTTAGATGGAGTTGGAAAAGGAATCCAGATGAACAAAATGCTCAACATAATCAAAAGTAAGATAGGTTTCCATGCCTTTATCATCTAAGCACCACCGTTCCATATAATAATCTATATTCTAACAACGAAAAAAATAGAAGGCAAAATTGTGAGATGCATTGCCTTCCATTTTTCTAAGGTAGATTAAGAGCATTTTATTGTTTAAGCTTTGGATCTAAGGCATCTCGTAGGCCATCACCGAATAGATTGAAGCCAAGCACAACAAGAAAGATTGCTAGACCTGGGAAAAGGACCCAAGGAGCAGATTGCAGTGCTGCCCGACCATCACTGAGCATGGCCCCCCATTCCGGTGTTGGAGGCTGTGCTCCTAAACCTAGGAAGCTTAAGCCTGCGGCATCTAATATGGCGGTCCCAACACTTAATGTTGCTTGCACAATAATCGGTGCTAAACAATTCGGTAATACGTGAGAAAATAAAATTCTATTATTCTTGGCACCGATGGCCCGAGCTGCTTCAATATATTCCGTTTCCTTCACGGATAAGACGGTGGACCTGACAATTCTAGCAAATTGTGGAACCCCGACAATCCCAACCGCGATCATCGTATTCGTTAAGTTGGTACCTAATACGGCTACCATGGCAATTGCTAGTAAAATACTAGGAAAGGCCATCAGTATATCAATAATACGCATAATGATGAGATCGCACCACTTGCCGAAGTATCCGGCAATCCCACCTAAGAGGATTCCGACAATGGCTGAAATTCCAACTGCGATAATCCCGACTTGGATAGAAATTCTTGTTCCATAAACAATGCGACTAAATATGTCTCTTCCTAACGCATCTGTCCCTAACCAATGTTCCCCGGAAGGTGCTTGGTATCGATTGATAATGTCTTGTTCAATCGGACTATGCGTTGCAACAGCCGGTGCAAAAATGGCTACAACGATAAGGAGTGTAATAATCGTTAATCCAATGAAAGAAGTCTTACTCTTTATAAGGCGGATGAGCGCTTCTAACCAGATATTGGGTGTTTTCGTCTTAACTTTCGCTTGCTTTGTTACGTGTGGCGACAGATTTGTTTCCAATCTGATCACATCCTTTCATAAAAGAGACTAGACATTACTCGTAGCTGATTCTTGGATCAAAGTATTTGTATAAAATGTCAGTAATCAGGTTGACGATTACAAAAATCGTAGCGATAATCAATATTGAGCTTTGGACCACTGGGTAGTCTCGTCCGAGTACAGCATTAAGTACGTAGCGACCGATACCAGGCCAAGAGAAAATCGTTTCCGTTAATACGGCTCCGCCTAACAATAAGCCGAACTGCAAACCAATCACCGTTAACACGGGTAAGAATGCATTTTTGATGGCGTGTCTAAAAATAACAATTGGCTTTGCTAAGCCTTTTGCATTTGCTGTTCGAATATAATCCTGTTTCATGACTTCCAACATGCTAGAGCGAGTCATTCGCGCAATGATAGCCATCGGAATGGTTCCTAAAGCTAGCCCTGGCATTAAGAGGTGAAGGAAAACATCTTTAAACGCTGCCCAATTTCCAGTTAGAATACTATCCAATAAATAAAAATTCGTAATGGATTCTAATTCAATATGGTTGGAAAGCCGACCGGAAGCTGGAAGAATATTGAGCTGAACGGAAAAAATCCATATCATCATAAGACCTAGAAAAAAGATGGGTAAGGATACACCAAACAAGGCACCAGTCATACTCAAGTTATCAAACCAAGAATATTGCTTAACAGCAGCAATTACTCCGGCCAATACTCCGATAACTATGGCGACAGTCATGGCAAAAATGGTGAGCTCCATTGTTGCTGGTAATCTCGTTGAAATTTCTACGCTAACTTCTTCTTTTGACTTTACCGATTCTCCGAGGTCCCCTTGAACAACATTTCCAACATATCGACCGTACTGAACGAGAAACGGATCATCTAGTCCCATTTCCTCTCGTAGCTGCTCCAATTGCACTTCCGTTCCTTTTTGACCTAATAAGCTTTGCGCAGGGTCACCAGGAATGAGGAAAAGGAGGGAGAAGGTAAGGAGAGATACGCCTAATAAGACGGGGATAAGTAATAATATTCGTCGAATGATATAGCTTAGCACGTAGATTCCTCCTTTACATAAAGCTTAATAAGAGGGAATTAAGACCGACAGATGCCGGTCTTATTCGTTCCCAACATTACTTAATATCTAAAAAGTTAAAAGGTTCACTACCTGTAGGGTGAGGCTGATAACCAGTAACACTCTTGTTCGCTGCTAATGGTGGTGTTGTATGAGCAATTGGTACCCAAGGTGCATCCTCATGAATAATTTCTTGAGCCTCCATGTAAAGCTCAGTACGCTTTTCTTTATCCATTGTCGTTTGTGCTTCGATAAGAATATCGTGAAGCTCATCACTCTTATAGAATGCATAGTTTCCAGCAGATCCCTTTTTCGCATTGTCTTTATCTAGTAGAACATATAGGAAGTTATCTGGATCCCCGTTATCACCAATCCAGCCCATTAAGGCCATTTCGTGTTCTCCATTTTCAGTCTTGGCAAGATGTGTATCCCAGTCATTTTCGATGACTTCAACCTCAATGCCAACCTCGCCTAACATTTGCTGGATTACTTGTGCAGTTACTTTAGGCTGTGGCATGTATGGTCTCGGGTTTGACATGATATCCAACGTAATTTGGAAGCCGTCTGGATAACCAGCTTCTGCTAAGAGACGTTTTGCTTCTTCGACATCATAGCCATAATCTTCTATGTCATCGTTATAGCCCCAAATAGAAGGAGGTAATGGGTTTTTCGCTTCTTTTCCAATTCCTTCATAGAGCGTAATTAATTTTTTCTTATCAATAGCAAGGTTAATAGCTTGACGTACTTTCTTTTCTTTTAATGGACCTTTTTCCATATTCATCGCCATGTAGCTGACGTTCATAGAAGGACGACGAATAATTTGTAAATCATCGGAGCTTTCAACCTGTTCAATATCTTGTGGGTTTAATCCATTCATTACATCAATGGATCCGGATTGTAATTCCATGAAACGAGCTCCATTATCCGGAATCACTCGGAAAATAACTTCCTCAACTTTCGGTTTTTCTCCGTAGTAATCAGGATTCTTGGAAAGGGTAATACTGTCATCCTTCACCCATTCTTCAAACACAAAAGGTCCTGTTCCAACTGGGTTTTTGAAGTAGTTTTCCCCATGTTCTTCAATAGCCTCTGGACTAGCAATTCCGAATGGAGGCATTGCTAATGTATAAAGGAACGGAGCGTTAGGTTGTGTGAGCGTAAACGTCACCTCATAATCCCCGGTTGCTTCTACTTTTTCAATGATGCCTGCAGGGTTGTCCTCTGTGGCACCAAACATGTACCCGTAGTACGCATATTCTCCACCAGTTGCCCAACGCTCAAAGTTAAATACAACATCTTCGGCAGTGAAGTCGGTACCATCATGGAATGTCACGTCCTCACGAAGCTTAAACGTCCATGTCTTTCCGTCTTCACTTACGTTCCATTCTGTTGCAAGCGCTGGACGAACTTCCGTGTTTTTCTCTTTATATCGAACTAATGTGTCATAGATTTGGTTCGTTACATATAAAGACTCTCCATCCGTAACTTTTGCTGGATCAAGCTGTACAGAATCCGCACCACGACCAAAAACTAAGGTGTTTTTGTCACCGCTATCTGTAGAATCTGTACTCCCATCGTCTGGTGAACTACTGGAGCTATCCTCACTACAAGCTGTAATGAGAAAAATTGATACAATTAGAATCCCTATAAAGGACCAAAGTGAGTGTTTTTTCATTGTTTCTCCCCCTTATACAAAATCAAATTTCGGTTTTCTCCTATGAGAATGAGACCTAGATTTCCACCACCTCCTTGACAAGGTGACAAGCTGCTTGCTGTCCGCCTAAAGAAACCGTCCTTAAAGCTGGTCTCGTGTGTTTACACTGTTCTTCCGCTAAAGGGCATCTCGTATGAAATTTGCATCCTTGTGGTGGATTAGATGGGGAAGGTAAGTCCCCCTGAATGATAATTCGTTCCTTTTCAACTGTTGGATCCGCTTCTGGGATGGCTGAGAGCAATGCTTTTGTATAAGGGTGCCTTGGATTCGCATACAGCTCATCGACTTCTCCAACTTCTACAATTTCGCCTAAGTACATGACCGCAACCCGGTCACTGATGTGATTAATGACACTCAAGTCATGGGCAATAAAAATATAGGTTAAATCAAATTCTTCTTGTAAATCTTCTAATAGATTAATGACTTGAGCCTGTATAGAAACATCTAACGCAGACACTGGCTCATCACAGATGATTAATTCTGGATCGAGTGCAAGGGCTCTGGCAATCCCAATGCGCTGACGCTGACCTCCGCTGAATTGGTGTGGATAGCGTTGTTTGTGATAGGAGCTTAAGCCAACTACATCCATAAGTCGATCCAGCTTGCGCTTTTGTTCTTCTTTAGGCATGCCGAAAATTTTCATCGGTTCTGTGATGATTTGCTCTACGGTCTTGCGTGGATTTAAAGAAGCGTAGGGATCTTGGAAAATAAACTGCATATCACGACGGAGCTTTCGCAGCTTTTCTCCTCGAAAGGAGGTGATGTCTTCTCCCTTAAACAGAACTTCTCCTTCTGTTGGCTCTAATAGCTTTAGAATCGACCGGCCAGTCGAAGACTTTCCACAGCCACTTTCTCCAACTAAACCAAGTGTTTCTCCTTTATTGACAGTAAAAGAAACACCATCTACGGCTTTTACTGATCGAGTTGATTTCAAGAAAGGATTCTTATTTTTGATTGGAAAATGTTTTTTTAAATTTCGTACTTCTAATAAAGGTTCACTCAAACCGGGCTCACCTCTTCTTCTTTTTCGTATAACAAGCATTTCACACCGTGATTAGGTTCATATTCCTTTAAAACAGGATCACGGGTTAAGCAAGCGTCTGTTACGTATTTACATCTCGGTGCGAAGCTACATCCTTGTGGTAAGTTCGCTAAATCGGGCGGCACTCCATCAATGGTTTCAAGCTTTGCTTTTTTGTTGGTGATTCGTGGGATGGAGCTTAACAATCCCCACGTGTAAGGATGCTTAGGATCGCTGAACAGTTCTTTCGTTGACGTGTACTCTACCGGTTTACCACCATACATAACTAATACACGGTCACAAACTTCCGCAACAACGCCTAAGTCGTGCGTAATCATAATAATCGCCATGCCGAGTTCTTTTTGAAGCCTGTTAAGAAGCTCTAGGATTTGCGCTTGAATAGTTACATCTAACGCGGTAGTTGGCTCATCGGCAATTAAGACCTTTGGATTACAGGCTAACGCCATCGCAATCATGACCCTTTGTCTCATTCCACCACTGAATTCGTGGGGATATTGCTTTAAACGGTTTTTCGGTTCCGGGATTCCAACTAGCTCCAAAAGCTCAACAGCACGCTCTACCGCTTGAGATTTATTCAATGGTTCATGGGTTCGAATCGTCTCCACCATTTGTTTTTCTACCGTTAAAACAGGATTCAACGAAGTCATGGGATCCTGAAAAATCATGGAGATATCTTTTCCACGTATTTTTCGCATTTGTTTTTCACTTTTGTGAAGCAGATTTTCTCCTTCGAAGATGATTTCACCATCCACTATTTTTCCTGGTGGAGAGGGGATAAGGCGCATGACGGACATGGCTGTCATACTTTTTCCAGACCCCGATTCTCCGACAATTCCAAGTGTTTCACCAGCTCTTACACTGAAATCAACACCATCGACGGCTTTCACTGCTCCAGATTTCGTGAAAAAATGAGTGCGCAGATTTTGGACTTGTAAAATAGGAGACTGTTCGTTCATGTCTGTCCTCCTTATATTCTAATAAAATTCTAACTTTTCTGAATTAACGATGATTATACAGGGAGGATTTTGATTTTTGGTATTTTTCTCATTTTTCTCAAAAATAAGGAGAAAAGACGGAGAAACATCAAATGAATGGATTCATTGAATTGCATTGAACAATGAGGTATAATGTTCTTTGTCTCACAAATGAATGAGAAGACAGACATGCGCCCGTAGCTCAGGGGATAGAGCAATGGTTTCCGGTACCATGTGTCGGGGGTTCGAATCCCTCCGGGCGCGCTAGTGTAAACGAAGAAACAGCAAGGGTTGTGGCTTTTTTGCCCCCTTGCTGTTTTTGTTTAAAAAGACATATGTCCTAATCTTTCTTGTCCTACTTTCGAGAAGAGAAAAATAAAATGAAGTTTGGAGAAGACTATTTAAATAAAGATTTAATTTTGCAACACCGTTAAGTGCTAATGAGTATGGGGTTGGGGAGTTACCAAACTAGATGGTCGAGCAGCCGACTTTTATAAAAGTTCATCTATTTCAATCCTACTTATTTAAGGGTCAGAAACAAGATTTAACGTAGGAACCATAATAGATAAAATCAGAAAGAAGAGATTGTTCCTGATTCTCCCACTGATTTGATCAATTCAACTATATTCATCACAGCCAACCCAGTTTCCTGCTCCTTCACATTAATTATCTCTTGAACTGACTTTTCAATAGATGTTCACCAATAAGGTTCGTATTTATCCCGTCTGCTTGACCAATACCCAACCAAGAAAATGAGAAAGTAAATCGGAAATGAGTAATAAGATTTCCAATTTAGTTTTTCATAAAAACCAAATAATTCAAAAATAGCTCCACCAACAAAGGATGATAAGAATGCGAATATGAACGCCTTGAGTAAAGGGGAAAAGTGCGGCTTATACTCAATCAGCCAGATAATAATGACAGGAATTAGTGTCGAATCCCATGGAATGTAGGCTGGTATCCATGGAAAAACTTCATAATTATATAGCCATAGACCGAATTTGACACCTAAAAAATCTAAAAAAGAAGAGATTATTAATACAATAAATGCTGAATATAAAAGTCTATTTCTGCTGTCTTTATTACTAAATAGAACCCATAGAACCCAGGGTAATATGGTTAAGCATAAACCTATCCACCAATGTGTAGTAAACAAAACATTTTCCACCCAAAGAGAGACTTTTTGTTCTTCTGATTTTACGATTTGTTCATGTAATTCAAAATTCTTCTGTATGTATTCAAATTGAGTCATAAAAAGCCTCCTTTATTTTTTACTATTAACTAAAACCATGGGGCTATACATAAAAAGCCAAGAGCAAGGCTCCCGGCTACTGTATTCGTACATATTAGTGCAATACTATCTGTATTTTTCTCTAAGTCAAAGTTAATATAATCAAATATACTACTTATGGTACTAATAAAATCACTTGTGCTTTAACTATTTAATTTCTCTCCCTCTACAACACTCGGATTGCTAGTGGTAAGGATAATTAACGATACAGCGGACTAATAATAGTAGTCGGCATTTCCAAATGCTTACTAGTTGATTATGTCAGATATTCCCCTCTTCGCTTGTTCATAATCCATATCAATTTGGGATACGAAACCTAGGATTGGATCATCTTTTAGATTATGTTTTAATGCATAGTAAATATTTGGTTTTTCATGTTTCAGTATCGTGAATAATTCTGTGGTTGGAAGGTTGCCAGAACGATTTTGCACGCGCATAAAGCCTTTAAGGAAAGTTCTGAAAACGTTGTAGTACCCTTGATGATCAGGATATTGCCTCAACAGTTTCTCGAATTTTTTTAGTGCAGCTTGTACATGTGGTTCACGCATTTAAATACCCCCTATTTGATTTCATGCCTATTTCAAACGCCAAGTAGGGAGTTTATTCATAGGCAACTGGCTGGCATAGGTTATCTTTAGCCCCTTTAGCTTTGCGTCCTTGCCTTTCGACAAGTTTGCCTTTTTCTAGATAAATTTTAGGATTGTCGAAGATTTAGTTCAGTTATAATCTCTTGTTGAAGTAACTCAATCTTTAAACTCATATAAAAATTGGTCTGTAATCTGTTCCGGGATAAGGATTCTAACCTACAACTTAGTGTCTCAGTGGACAATTCTCTCTACAAGATTCCCTCTAATAACATTTTAGGTGGTGGTTCTTTCGATGATTGATAGTGAGATATAGATATTTGTATCTAGAACCAATTATACGATGATTATAATAGAAGGTAAAATACTTTACTTTGAGACTAAAAAAAGATTTAAAAAACAGTTCCCCAAAATGTTAAGAAGTATATTGCTTTTTTTGTAGAAAGTTTTGTGAACACTCCGTGCCATATGAATCCTCTTGAAGAGACTCCATATATAATTTTCTGGTATAAAGCCTGAATATGTTTGGTAATCAATGGAACACTTAAACTAATGAATGGATTACTAAAAAGTATCTGGAGGTTAAGATGGACTATAAAGAATACCGTGAAAAAATCCTTGAACAAAATGACGAAATTAATACACTGATATCCTCTTTTTGGAATAACTACTCGGGATTTGGTACATGGCAGTTTTGGGTTGTACTTAGCTTGTTTATTGCTCCACTTATTTTACTATGCTTTACGGTGGATAGAAGAAGAATATTTGAGATTTTTTTCTTTGGATATACTGTACACATTTTGTGGGCGTACATAAATATCATTCTTGATAGATACAATTTTATGATTCATCCGTATTCCTTAACATCCATTTTACCGTATGCCATTAATATAACATCTTCCATGTTACCGGTAGGTTTTTTGCTAATATATCAATATTGTACGAACAATGGTAAGAATTTTTACGTTTAT
The DNA here is from genome assembly GCF_007301515.1 of Radiobacillus deserti. Lineage (GTDB taxonomy): Bacteria > Bacillota > Bacilli > Bacillales > Amphibacillaceae > Radiobacillus > Radiobacillus deserti. The sequence goes on along the minus strand of NZ_CP041666.1, from coordinate 2,657,998 downwards.
ACTCTTATACTGAGTTTCATATATTCTTTCGTGTTTGCATCCATAGAACACCAAATTGGTTTGCTCGAATTAAAAAGAGGATTTAACCAATTTTATATATTTCTAATAGATATCGGGATTGTGTATATTGCTTATTGGGCTACTAAGTTTATTAAACGAATAAACAACTCCTTCTGACACCTAGGATTAAAAATAAAAAGTATTTGCCAAAAAGGAAGCACCTGTTGAGGTGCTTTTCATTTTTCTAAAATATATATTGTTAGATGAAGTTTGTCACATCTCATTTCTTTGAACAAGTTTAGCTATAGGGCGGGAGTCTTTTTCTACCTAGTACATTTTGTCTATTCCACGGTCCAAAAACTAGTGTATGATAAAAAATAGAAAGGTCTGTAAAAAGGAGAGATTTTTGTGAGAAAATTACTTAAGATACTTTTGGTTCTAGTAATTGTACTTATAGCACTCGGATTTGGAGCTTATAATCTCGCAACCAAATACGCATCAGATAAAGTGATGGAGTATGTTTCTACTGAATTAGAAAGTAGTGGAGAAATAAAAACAATAAAGCAAGAAATTGAACAAGATCGAGATTTGCAATCATTCCTAGAAGGTGCGGAGGACGTTGATCCAAATACACTACCTTTTACTACAAAAGAAGAAGCAACCAAAGCAATTATAAAGAAAATGGGCTTAGGGGAAATTCAAGAGATTCAATCGAAGGTATCTGACGGTATTACGGCCGAGGAAAAGCAAGAGATTTTATCAAAAGTAGAAGATACTTTAACAGAAGAAGAGTTACTTGCTTTAAAAGTTATTGCCTATAAAGAGCTAAATGGGAACTAAATAGAGGATCTGACAAATGTGAGCATAAATGGACAGGATTTGTTTACAAGGTGAAAGTAACATGGAGATACGGAGGAAGTTGTATGAGTTGGGTAGATTCGTTACAAAAAGCTATTGATTTTATGGAAGATCATTTACTAGAGGATATTTCCATTGAGCAAATTGCGAAAGAAGCAAATGCTTCCATGTATCATTTTCAACGCGCTTTTTCGATTTTGACAGACAGTACGGTAGGGGATTATCTACGACGGCGCCGTTTAACACTTGCCGCACACGATCTGACAAAATCGGATGTGAAAGTAATCGAAATTGCCTACAAATATGGCTATGACACTCCGGAGGCTTTTACGAAGGCTTTTCGTAGGCAGCACGGTGTATCTCCGACAGAAGCGCGAAAGTATTCGGGAAAGCTGCAATCTTATAATCGCCTAGTTATTCAGGTGAATCTGAAGGGAGTAGACCCGATGCAATATCGAGTGGAAGAGCATGAGTCGTTTCAAATTGTTGGTATTCGAAGAAGATTTTCTTTAGAAAATGAAGAAAATAATCGTGAAATCCCTAAAATGTGGGATGAGATTAATGCGAAAGGGACGGATCAAGTATTATTCTCCTTAAACAACGGGGCTGTGAAAGGGGTACTTGGAGTATGTGCGGATCATCAGGATGGAAAGTCTGTTGAATATTGGATTGCTGCCGCGCATGAAGGAGAGGTACCGGAAGAATTTGAAAGCACGTATGTCCCTAAATCGAAATGGGCTATTTTTGAAGTGCATGGACCGATGCCCCATTCTATGCAAAACGTATGGAAACAAATTTATTCGGAATGGTTCCCTTCAAGTGGCTATGAGCATGCGGGAACGCCTGAAGTAGAATTGTACACAGAAGATGACCCATTTAGTTCGGATTGTTATTCGGAGGTTTGGATTCCCATTAAATAGTGTAGAAGAGGCTGGGACATAACGAAAAGGATAAGCCGAAAAGCCGAACAACAGCCTATACTAGCTCCGGAAATATACGTAGACTCCAGCGGGAAAAAAGGCATTGGTGAGACCCCACCGTGCGTCAGCACGAGGAGGCTCACCAGCCGCCCGCGGAAAGCGTCGTATATTTCCGGAGCGGGGTATAGACACTATTTATAATTGTTCGTTTTTTTCATTGCTTCCTATACTTTTGTCTCAACCTGTTTATATTGGTTTAAAATGGCCTATAAAAAAGAAACTAGCCAAGCTAGTTTCTTTTTGAGGTCTCTTCTACCCAGTCCGTAAATTCTTTTCCGTGGAAGGTTTGATTTATGTGTGTTAAAAATTCTAGTAATGGTGCTAAGGAATGTCCTTCTTTTTCATAGTGTTCCATAAAGTTCACAAAAGAAAGTTCATGTTTTTGTGATTTCTTCCAGATGTTTTCACCTTTTTCTGATAAAGAAAGATAGGTAATTCGTTTATCTGCTGGGTTTTTATTAATATGTACGAGGCCTTTTGCTTGCATGCGCTTTACTACCTGCATAACAGTTGTGAGTTTCCAGAGACCGAGCTCTGCAATTCGTGTAGTGGATAGTTCTTTTTCGAGATGTAAAATCCATATAATATGCTGTTCTGCTATGGTGATTCCTTCTTCTTGAGCGGCTGTTTGCCAGTCATGCTCGATTACTTTATAGGCACCTCGAAATAAATTTAATATTTGATGGACTTCTCCATGATTCATATTACATCCTCCAAAAACAACATAGGTTCCATTTCTTATATTATAGGAAAATATCGTCATTTTCTAGAAGTTTTCGACAAATTACACATAGGCTTTTAAGAAATAGACCAAGACAGCGAGTAATGCAAGATATAATCCATGCTTCCAACTTTTTTGCAAAAACTTCACAAAGGCAAGGTAAAGGAAAAAGAGAGCGATAAAAACAACAAAGGATATAGCCGGATTTAAGGCAGCGATAAATAAAAGGGATATGGCAACGAACGTGTGAAGACCTTGAAGTCCAACCTTTCTGTTTGTTGCATGTTGATCAGTCATAGAACACCTCTTAATAAAATAGTTTACTCTTGTTTTTTCGTGTTAGGAGCTTGGACAATCCTAGAACAAGTAAGGCAAGGATAATAAAACCGATAAAAAATACGATGAATCCCCATAATCCGATAACTGCGTCCGCAAATTCCATGTTCCCACGATTTGTAATGGCTTGCTGCAATTCAATCGCAAAAACAAGGACCACCATAACCGTAAAGGAGTATATAAAAGAAAGAATGGTAACGCTGAATTTTAACTTAGATAGTAACGTGAAAACGGCAAGAACAATAAAAAAAGTAAAAAGTCCAATGATACCAATAATCCAAAAGTGCAAATCTTTATCTGACATTTGGAATCCAAACGTCTCAATTAAAACATCATGAATACGATTGATAATATCCGCAATCGATAAAATGACATCTTTCAACAAGATCACCTCCAATTTTTAGTATAGCATGTAGGCAAAAAAAGCAAAGTAAAGAGGAGAAATTTCTCCTCTTTACTTTGCTTTTTTATATCGGAATTTATGAGGAACTGGGATAAGATTGTTCTTGTAAAGTTTAGCAATACGATTCAAATTTTTGTCAGACATCTTTTTTGGAAAATACGGCTTTGAATAGAAGTGGAAATACGCAGATTTCAAATCATCCCACTGTGTGCATGCTTTTTGTTGTTTAAATCTAACTACATCAATAATTTTGACATTCTGTTCAGCAGTGAGTAGGATATTTCGTAAATGGATATCTGAAGGATTTAAGCCTCTTTCTCTTGCTAATTCTATAGCAGTATCCACATGTTGAATGACTTCTATCGGAATAGGTATCCCAGCTGCTAAACATTGGAACAATGTTTTACCATCAATAAAGTCCATGACGATATAGGAATCTCCAGCATCATATAAGGATGGAAAATAGTCTATTCCTTTCAAATCCTGATAAATCTCTGCTTCTTCCGATGCGAGGTGTGAGAAATCAGGGTGGAATACCTTTAAAGCTACAGGAAGATGATTGACGCGAAAAACGGCAGCGCTTCTGCCACTTCCGATATGTGTTAGTCTAGGATCGTGGGAAATAACGGATACTTCATTTTTTTCTAATGTTAATTGGACACGTTTTGCAAGTTGTTGATAGATATTCATGGAAAAGCTCCTTTCCATAATCGTCTAAAAAGCATAAGCGTTTGTCTTCAGTTAATAGGATATTAAAAAGAATATACTTAGATTCGCTGGGAAGGTCAAGAAAGTTGACCATGAAGAAAGAAAAATAAAAAGATTAGGCGTTTATATTGTTGACACGTTAAAACGACCATGCTAAACTTCTGTTAATCGAATGTAATGATATACGTACGAATACAAATTTAATACTTTTCTTATCCAGAGAGGTGGAGGGACTGGCCCGATGAAACCCGGCAACCTTTAAGCAACGGCTTAAAAAGGTGCCAATTCCTGCTAAGCAATGCTTAGAGAAGATAAGGAGCGAAACATAACAATGTGAACCTCTCTAGTCTTCTAGAGAGGTTTTTTTAGTTGGATTTCACCGTAGTTAGAAATGATTTCTTACACTTTTATACAGTAATACTTTAACTCGTTAGAAAGATAAAACTTTTATTTGGGGAAAGGTGGTCGTGTTTCCTATGAACGTGAAAGTAGCAGATTCAAGGGAAACGGGGACAATATCAATAGGAGATCTTCCTTTAGAATCCGGAAACATCCTTCCAGACGTAGAACTCGTCTACGAAAAAGCAGGACCAAAGGATGCACCTGTCATCTTAATCTGCCATGCATTAACTGGAAGTCACATTGCGGTGGGGGACGAACAAAACCCAGGATATTGGTCTGGCTTTGTGAAAGAGTCTGGCTTTGTAGATCTTGATAAATTCCAAACCATTTCATTTAACGTAATTGGGGGCTGTAATGGTTCTACAGGACCTCTTAGCACAAACCCAAAAACAGGGAAAACCTACCAAACAGATTTCCCTTTCATCACAGTAAGGGATATGGTACATGCGCAAAAGAAAGCATTAGAACAATTTGGTATCACAGAATTAAAGGCGGTATTAGGTGGATCTTTAGGAGGCATGCAAGTATTGGAATGGGGCATACTATTTCCGGACTTTATGGAATTGCTTTTGCCACTGGCAGTAACTCCGTATTTAAATGATTACGCCATAGCGTTTAATAACATTGCCAGACTTGCTATCTTTCAAGACCCGAAATGGAACAATGGAAATTATACACAAGATGCAATACCTGAGCATGGGTTAAGCTTGGCGAGAATGGTGGGAATGATCACGTATCGTTCAGGAGATTTGTTTAATGAACGCTTCGGGCGTGAACAACGTGCTCCAGTTGGTATCACGCATCAAGAAATTGCATATGAAATTGAATCATATCTAGATTACCAAGGGAAAAAGCTTACGAAACGCTTTGATGCTAATAGCTATCTATATCTTCTTAAAGCGATGGATTCACACGATATTGGAAGAGGACGGAATGGACTCGAAGAAGCGATCAAAAAGATTAAAGCACCAGTTTTTGCAATAGGCTATCAAGGAGACCTGTTATTCCCAACTAAGGACTTAGAGCGGTTTATAGACTCTATAAAGGAATTGGGACATCAAGCAGAATTTCAACTAGTGGAAACGAGGTTTGGACACGACGGATTTCTCGTGGAATTTGATAAGTGGGGACATCTCGTAAAACAAAAACTAGAAGCTTAGAAATGCTTTTTCTGAAAACAAAAAATGTTTTGACAAATAAAAAAAAACCTAGTAAAGTATAAATTACTTTAAATAGTTTATAAAAAATGAATATATAATCTCTTATCCAGAGAGGCGGAGGGACTGGCCCGATGACGCCCAGCAACCATTAAGCTTTTGCTTAACAAGGTGCTAATTCCTGCAGGAGAAATCCTGAAAGATAAGAGGAGGATGAATATTATGCCCTCTTCTTATGAAGTGGGCTTTTTTAATGGAAAAATTACACTCAGGGGGAATCACTCATGACAGAACATAAAAACCAATCTAATACAACGTATGATTTAGAAACGTTATCCTTACATGGTGGTCAATCACCAGATCCAACGACAGGTTCACGAGCCGTACCTATCTATCAAACTACTTCTTATGTGTTCCACGATACCGAGCATGCCGAACGATTATTCGCCTTAGATGAACCAGGAAATATTTATTCGCGAATCGGTAATCCAACCGTCGATGTTTTCGAAAAGCGATTAGCACTTTTAGAAGAGGGCGTAGCTGCGGTAGCAACATCCTCAGGTATGTCAGCTATTACTCTATCTATCTTAAACCTTGCAAGTGCAGGCGATGAGATTGTAGCAGCTACCAACTTGTACGGAGGAACCTACAATTTATTCGCCACAACGTTACCAAGATACGGAATCACAGTAAAATTCGTGGACCCGACAGATCCGAACAACTTTAAAGAAGCAATTACAGACAAAACAAAAGCCTTATTTGGGGAAACAATCGGAAATCCAGGATTACATGTGCTAGATATCGAAGCAGTTGCAAATATCGCACATGAAGCGGGAGTACCACTCATTATCGATAATACATTCGCTACTCCGCATGTATGTAAGCCAATCACATTAGGGGCAGACGTGGTCGTTCATTCCGCTACAAAATGGATCGGAGGACACGGTACCTCCATCGGGGGAATCATCGTAGATGGTGGGCATTTTAACTGGAACTCGGAAAAGTATCCACAATTCACAGAGCCTGATCAAAGCTACAATGGGATTCGATATGCTGTAGATTTTGGAACTTTAGCGTTCAGTACAAAAGTTCGAGTTCAACTGCTTCGTGACTTTGGTGCAAGCTTGAGTCCGTTTAACGCTTGGCAGTTAATCCAAGGACTAGAAACACTTCACCTACGAGTAGAACGACATAACCAAAACGCATTAGAGCTAGCACAATACTTACAAGAGCATCCGGCTGTGGAATGGGTATCCTATCCAGGATTAGAAAGTCACCCAGCGCATGACATCGGAAAAAGAATTCTTCGTAACGGCTTTGGTTCCGTTGTCGTATTCGGTATAAAAGGTGGAAAAGAAGCAGGACGTACGCTAATCAATAACGTTTCTTTATGGTCACACCTAGCAAATGTGGGAGATGCCAAATCGTTAATCATCCACCCAGCATCCACTACACACCAACAGTTGACGAAAGAAGAGCTGGAGCTGACAGGTGTTAAAGAAGAGCTTGTTAGATTATCGGTCGGTATTGAATCATTACGAGACTTGAAAAATGATTTAAATCAAGCACTAGCAAAAGCTACAGGAACAGAAGATGAGAATACAGAGATTGTAATTAATGATGAAGGGGTCATCAAATGGGCCTTACATTCTCCGAATGAGACAGTAGAAGAGGATGGGAAGCAAGTCCAACGACAAAAAACATTGGCGATTGTTGGGTTAAGTGGAAAAGAAGCTAGACCGAGTCACCGTCTTGCAAGGAAAATGCAGAGACTTGGTTACAAGATTGTGCCGGTTAACCCTAGGGAAACGGAGATTTTAGGGGAAAAAGCTTACCCAGACATCTCCAGTGTTCCATTCCCAATCGATATTGTTCAAGTATTTAGAAGTCCAGAAGCGGCCATCGAAATTGCGAAAGAAGCAGTGAATGTGAGACCGAAAATCTTCTGGCTACAAGAAGGAGTAGTTTCACCAGAAGCAGCAGAAATAGCAAGAGCAGCTGGGCTGCAAGTGGTCCACAACCGCTGCACATACAAAGAAGCACAACGTTTAAGAGGAACGATTTCCACATACGCATGTGAGATTTAAGTATGGTTGAGATACACGTCTTAAATAAATAAAAGATAAACAGAAAAAGAGGGGATATAAGCCATGAAAAAGATACCTTTGATAGACATTAGAAGTTTTATTGCAATTGTAACGTTTGGTCTAATACTAGTCGTGTTAGCAGGTTGTGGTTCATCAGAATCAGGCGCTGCGGCAGATAAACCAGATAAAATTCGATTAGATTATGCCTATTATTCACCTACGAGTCTAGTCTTGAAAAAATTCGGTTGGGCGGAAGAAGAATTTAAAGAAGACGGAATCGACGTAACATGGGCACTTAGTCAAGGAAGTAACAAAGCATTAGAATTCCTTAACAGTGATAGTGTAGACTTCGGTTCTACTGCAGGTGCTGCAGCGTTGATGTCAAAAGCGAATGGAGCACCAATCAAAAACGTGTACTTGTATTCAAAACCTGAATGGACAGCACTAGTAACCAACCCGGACTCTGGAATTAGTAGTGTGCAAGACTTAAAAGGAAAAAAAGTAGCAGCAACCCTAGGAACAGATCCTTACATTTTCTTACTACGCACATTAGATGCAGAGGGTGTTTCAGCAGATGATGTTGAGATTGTAAATCTACAACATGGGGATGGAGCATCTGCTTTAACTTCTGGTTCTGTAGATGCTTGGGCAGGGCTAGATCCACACATGGCACGCCTTGAATTAGAATCAGGTGCAGAGTTGTTCTATCGTAATGCTGATTTCAACACATATGGTTTCTTAAATGTACGAGAAGAGTTTGCTAAAAAGTATCCTGAATACGTAGAACGTGTGATCAAAGTTTATGAAAAAGCACGCAAATGGGCCATTGAAAACCCAGATGAGCTTGCGAAGCTAGTTGCAGAGGAAGCTGGTATTTCCGAAGAGGTAGCAAAAATTCAAATCGAACGGAACGACTTTACACAACCAGTACCAGGCGACGTTCAAAAAACAGCAATTATTGAAGCAGGTAAAGTGCTTCAGGCTGGTGAGGTTATTAAAGCGGACGCTGATATTGAAAAATTAACAGATGAATTAATTGATCCTTCTTTCGCGGAAGAGATTGTAGAGGAATAGAAAAAGAGAGGAGGGAGTAACGTGGCAAAGAATCAGGGAGAAGTTGCATCTGTTCTTGTAGCGAAGGAGAAGCAAGCAAAAGCAGCAAGAGGGAACAAAAATCTGTTAGACAACAGAATTCTGTTAGGGAGCATCCTGCCGATTTTATTAGTGATAGCTTGGGAGATACTCAGTCGCCTTCAAGTATTCCCTTCCTACCAGTTACCTGCACCAACGGTTATTTTACAAACCATCCTTGGATTTGCTGAGGATGGTTCCCTCTGGGGGCATGTAGGCATTACAACGTACCGAGTATTTGCTGGCTTTGTGTTAGGAACACTGGCGGCGGTCCTATTAGGATCACTTGTTGGTTTTTACCAAAAAGCGGAAAAAATTTTTGATCCCCTTATTCAAGCTTTCCGCTCCATCCCATCATTAGCATGGGTACCATTATTTATTTTATGGATGGGGATTGGAGAAACGTCCAAAGTAGCCATGATTGCAGTAGGGGTATTTTTCCCCGTGTATTTAAATATAGTAAGTGGAATATTGGGTGTCGATCGCAAACTGATTGAAGTAGGGAAGATGTACGGCTTAAATACATTCCAGTTAGTTAGAAGAATCATTTTACCTGCGTCTTTACCATCCTTCTTAGTTGGCTTAAGAAGCGGACTTGGATTAGGCTGGATGTTTGTTGTTGCGGCAGAGTTAATGGGTGCTAGCCAAGGGTTAGGCTATCTTCTCGTTTTAGGTCAAAACACTTTATCCCCAGAAACAATTATTGCAAGTATTATTTTATTTGCAATCATCGGGAAACTATCTGATTGGGTTCTAAAAGTAGTCGAAAACAAAACCTTGCATTGGCAAGACCGAATGGTGAAATCGTAAAGGAGGAGAAGAAAAATGAGTTTACAACTACAACACGTATCTCGTTCTTTTAATGGAAAAGCTGCAGTACATGATATTTCCTTTACGGCAAAGCCTGGTGAAATTATCGGCTTGTTAGGTACAAGTGGATGCGGAAAGAGTACCCTACTTCGTGCCATTTCTGGCTTGGATCAAGATTATGATGGTCAGATTTTCATTAACGATGATGTAGCAAAAGGAATTCATGAGGAAACGGGCTTTATTTTTCAAGAGCCTCGTTTGTTACCTTGGCTATCTGTTATGGACAATGTGACATTTGGATTAAAAGGCGCGAAAAAAGAAAAAGAGGTAAAAGCGAAGCGGTATTTGGACAGTGTGGGCTTAGGGGAATGTGCCCACTTATTCCCAAGACAACTTTCAGGGGGAATGGCCCAGCGTGTTGCGATTGCACGAGCACTTGTTACGTCTCCTGAGATTCTTTTATTAGATGAGCCATTTAGTGCATTAGATGCGTTTACGAAAATGCAATTACAAGACTTACTCTTAGATGTATGGGAAGCCTATCAATCTACGATTGTGATGGTTACTCATGATATTGATGAAGCACTTTATTTATGTGATCGGATTATTATTTTACGTGGTCAACCAGGGGAGATAGATAGAGAGATTATATTAGAAGAACCACGACCACGAGCGCGTGGCAGCCAAACTTTAGCAAGCTACAAAACAGAGATATTAGATAGCTTAGATTTAAATCGAGTGAAAATCGGATCATAATCTTGGGGGGATACACCGTGACAGACCAACTCTTGAAAACCATTGAACCAGTACCAGGAACCTATAATATTGAAAATTATAAACAAGTGGTGAAGGACTTTTCTTGGGAGCAAGCTGCTCCCGAGCTTAGCTTTCATCAAACGGGTAAGCTTAACGCTGCCTATGAAACGATTGATCGCCATGTGGAAGAAGGATATGGCGATAAAATAGCCCTGTATTATGTGAACGAGGAAGCGAATGAAAGAAAAACATATACGTTTCAACAAGTGAAACAAAAAACAGATCACTATGCGCGCATCTTGAAAGAACATGGCGTTCAAAAGGGTGATCGTGTTTTTGTTTTTTTACCGAAAAACCCAGAATGTTATATTGCAATATTATCCGTAATTAAAGTTGGAGCAATTGCTGGCCCATTATTTGAGGCTTTCATGGAAGATGCAGTACGGGATCGAATTCAAGACTGTAGTGGTACGGTGCTCATTACCGACCGAGTACTAGGTCAGCGTGTCCCTTATGCAGATTTACCATCCTTAAAAACCACTTTATATGTGGAAGATGTAGAAGCGACTCCATATGAAGAGGTTGGAGAACTAACGGAATGGGTCGATCCAGAAGACGGCTTAATCATACACTACACAAGTGGTTCAACAGGAAAGCCGAAAGGAGTTCTACATGCCCATCGTGCTGTTACACATCACTATCAATCAGGTAAATGGGTGTTAGATGTGAAGGAGGATGATGTTTACTGGTGTACCTCCCATCCCGGCTGGGTAACAGGAAGTGTTTATGGGTTATTTGCCCCTTGGCTGAATCGAGCTACCATCGTTATTCAAGGTGGACGATTTAAAGCAGAGAATTGGTTCCAACTGATAGAAGAATTAAACATTACGACTTGGTATAGTGCGCCGACTGCGTTTAGAATGCTTATGTCTCAAGGGGATTTGTATAAAAATTATGATTTATCCTCCTTGCGGCACGTGTTGAGTGTTGGTGAACCATTAAATCCCGAGGTTGTCCAATGGTCATGGAAAAACTTAGGCTTACGGATTCATGATACGTGGTGGATGACGGAAACAGGTGGACATTTAATTGTCAACCTGCCTTCCGAAACGATTAAACCAGGTTCCATGGGGAGACCATTTCCTGGGATTGAAGTTGGTATTTTAGATGAGGAAGGAAATAAGCTTTCACCAGGCGAGGTTGGTCAATTAGCCGTTCGTGCTCCATGGCCAGGCTTGATGAAAGAAATCTGGGGAAATCAGGACAAATACAATTCGTATTTCCAATATGATGGCTGGTATATTTCAGGTGATTTAGCGTTACAGGATGAAGAAGGTTATGTCTTTTTCCAAGGAAGAAGCGACGATATGATTAATTCCGCTGGAGAAAGAATTGGACCTTTTGAAGTAGAAAGTAAGCTGATTGAGCATCCTGCGGTTGCGGAAGCAGGTGTAATTGGAAAGCCTGACCCAGTGCGTGGTGAGCTTGTAAAAGCATTTATTACATTGCGTAATGGATATACAGAATCAGAGGCTTTACTAGAAGAAATTCGTTTGTTTGTAAGAAAGCACTTGTCTGCACATGCTGCACCTCGAGAAATAGAAGTAATGGATGAGCTTCCGAAGACGAAAATTAGTGGGAAGATTCTAAGACGAAAATTAAAACAAAGAGAAATCGATAAAAGCAAGCAAATTCACGTATAAGGAGGGGATGTAACATGTCATCATTGAAAGTCGCATTGTTAGGCTTTGGTACCGTGGGAAGTGGTGTGTATCAAACCGTACAATCGCATCAGCAGCGGTTACAATCTCTTCTAGGACGCAAAGTGGAAATTGCCGGAGTATTAATCAAAAACACGAACAAAAAAAGAGAGATTGATTCTCATATCGTTGTGAGCTCAGACATCGAAGACATTCTAAACATTCCAGACTTAGACGTAGTTATCGAAGCTATTGTAGGAGTCGAACCGGGATACACGTATATTTCAAAAGCGATTGAAAAAGGCCTGCACGTTATTACGGCAAACAAGGAACTTATTGCTCATCGTGGAGATGTTCTTCGGGATAAAGCGAAGAAGCATCAAGTACGGATAGAATTTGAAGCGGCAGTAGCTGGTGGTATTCCAGTGATAAGTACGCTTAAGCATTTGCTGCGAGTGAATCAAGTGCAGCGGATCGAAGCTATTTTGAACGGGACATCGAATTATATTTTGACCCACATTCGTGAAACACAATCTAGTTTTGGAGATTCACTCCGTCTAGCACAAGATAATGGCTATGCAGAGGCAGATCCAAGTAATGATATTGATGGCTGGGATGCTTTCTACAAACTGATGGTCCTATCCGACCTTTTATTCCGTAAACAACCAAAATGGGAGCAGGTTATCCACCAAGGAATTCGACATATCACGCTAGAGGATATCATTGCTGCAGAATCTATTGGTTGTAAAATTAAGCATGTTGCCACGATTGAAAGAATTGGTGAACACGTGCAGGTGAAGGTTGAACCTGTTCTTTTATCTGGTTCCCATCCGTTATATTCGGTCGAGGGTGTGGAAAACGCTGTGATTGTAAGCGGAGATATTGTTGGGAATGTAAAACTAGAAGGACCTGGGGCAGGCGCACTGCCTACAGCTAGTGCAATTATAGAGGATTTGGTGAATCTTTATCACTTCACAGAAAAAGAATTACCGAAAGATGAAATATCGTATGTAACGGGACTTCAGTTAGAGGAACAAAGCTGGTTTGTCATTGGGGACTTATCGAATAGTCATTTACAGGTTCGAAATCATTGGAAGGTAAGGATGGAAAACCAATGGATAAGCTGCTCCATCGTTACGGGGCATGAAACAGAGATACGCACTTACTTGCAAGCGCACACTAATCTAAAAGGATTTAGAATTCAAGAAAAACAAGAAAGCTTAACCAATGCATTCGCGTTAGCTTCGGAACTTGCATAACAAGAGCAGCCTCAAAGTTAAGAGGCTGCTCTTGTTTAATATGTGACAAACCTCATTGTCAGGACTTCTATAGTTGGATATAGTGAACGTATAAAGAGATACTACCTATTAAGAAAGGATGAATACATACATGCCGTTTCCGCATTCAAAAAAAAGAAAAGTAGTAGTTGTCGGTACGGGGTTTGTAGGTTCTAGTTACGCTTTTTCCTTACTAAATCAAGGAGTGGCAAACGAGCTTGTGCTAATTGATGTAAACAAAGAAAAAGCGGAAGGAGAAGCTCGTGACTTAAACCATGGTCTGCCTTTCGGTTCCCAGATGAGAATATGGGCTGGAAGCTACCAAGATTGCCAGGATGCTGATATTGTGGTGATTACAGCAGGTGCTAATCAGAAACCGGGAGAAACTCGATTAGATCTTGTGGTGAAGAATGCTAAGATTTTTGAAAGTATCGTGAAGGAGATTATGGAAACTGGATTTCAAGGGATTTTTATTGTCGCAACAAATCCTGTAGATGTATTATCCCATGTTACGCAAAAGGTGTCAGGCCTTGCTAAGCAACGTGTGATAGGTTCCGGTACAATATTAGATACCGCTCGTTTCCGTTATTTACTTAGTGATTATTTCGATATTGATTCAAGAAACGTGCATGGTTATATCATTGGGGAACATGGAGACTCAGAATTACCTGTTTGGAGCCATGTTCAAATTGGGAGCGTTCCGTTGAAAAAGTTTTTAGAAACTGAAGAAATTCACGACCATCCAGATATGGTCCATATATTTGAAAATGTCCGCGATGCTGCATACCAAATCATCCAACGCAAAGGTGCTACCTATTATGGAATCGCGTTAGGTCTTGTCCGCTTAACGAAAGCAATATTAAACAATGAGAATTCCATCTTAACCGTTTCAACCTTATTAGAAGGAGAATATGGTTTGGAGGATGTATATATAGGGGCACCCGCGATTGTGAATGAAACTGGAATCCGCCAAGTAATAGAATTAGACTTAACTGTTAGGGAAAAACAATTATTTGAACAATCAGCGAATGTTTTAAAGGAAACGGCACAAAAAGTACTGTAAGGAAAGGGGGGAGTATGATGCAAAAGCCAGTTCTGGTGCAATCCCTTCAGCGGAAAATGACACAACAGCTTTCGCAGTCGATTGAACTGCTTCAAATGAATACCATGGAAATTCACCAATTTGTACAAGAAATAGCGGATGAAAACCCATTAATTGAAGCGATTGAGTATCCATATGAAGGAAAAAGCCATCAATTCGAAGTAAACGCTGATGAAGTGACAAGTTGCCCTCTCCCTTCTTTCTATGACCAAATAAAAGAGCAGCTATTGGATTACAATTTATCACCAGCCAAACAGAAACTAGTAGAGTATGGAATTGATAATTTGGACGAGGACGGATACCTTACTATTTCTCTGGAAAAGTGGTCGGAGGACTGTCGTGTAAGTGTCGATGAAGTTTCGCATGCTTTAGAGATGATTCAATCGTTAGAACCAAAGGGAATAGGCGCACGAGAAGTATCCGAATGCTTAAGTCTACAATTACGTGCACGTTTTCCAGAGGATGAGATAGCACAAAAGCTAGTGGAAACACATTTAGATTGGGTTGCTCAATCGAATACAAAACAGATAGGGAATGCTTTCGGTGTTTCTGAAGCCATAGCCAAAGAGAGCATTGAGCATATTAAATGCTGTCATCCAAAGCCAGGGCAATTGTTGATTCATTCTTCTGGTGACTACATAACCCCAGACGCAGAGATCATTCGGAATGAAGAAGGACAGTGGATAATTCACATACACCAATGGAACAATCCGATGTTTCATGTACATACAAACTATATGGAAATGAATGAGTTAGATAAAGAAACGATAAATTATTTAAAGGAAAGAAAAAAACAGCTCCTTTGGCTCGAATCTTCTATCCGTTATCGAAAACTTCATTTAGAAAGTGTTCTCGAAATCCTGTTAGAAAAGCAACAAGCCTTTTTTGATTATGGACCTCATTATCTACGACCATTAACTCTACGAGATTTGGCAGACGAATTAGACGTTCATGTTTCGACTGTGAGTCGTCTATTTCAGAAAAAATACGTCCAAACTCCGTACGGAACGTTTTCCTTGCAATTTTTTCTTCAAAGGAGTTTGATGAAAGAAGAGGGAGATGTTGTATCTTCCTATTCAGTAAAACAGATGATAAAGGACATTATTCGAAAAGAAGATCCAAATAAACCGTATTCGGATGAAAAGGTGAAGCTCCTATTACATGAGACGTATGCCGTTCAAATTGCTAGAAGAACAGTTGCAAAATATCGGGAACAACTGGGTATTTTGTCGACAAAATACCGAAAGAAACGAGGGAATTAACGTGAAAGAAGTTTTGTTCTATACAAAAAGGGAATGTCATCTATGTGAGGAGGCAAAGCTTCTGCTGGAACTTTTTCAAGAGGATTTGAATATATCGATAAAAGAAATCGATATTTATGAAGATGAGAAACTCTTAGAAAAATACCACCTCATGATTCCTGTTTTAGAACTTGATGGAAACGTAATTGATTATGGTCGAATTGATATGGATCGGTTAAAGCAAGTATTAAATATTGGTTAATTTGTAGAATTATAGTTGTGGATATCTTTCTATTCTGCTAAAATAGATTCCGAAGAGGTATTCATTTGCTGTATGCGGGACAGAATATGACTAGCAGGGACAAAAACATCCCAAGTCGTAATGAAGGAGTTAAATCATGCGGGCACTAATAGATCTTCAAAAAAAATTATTCCCTGATCTGCTCGATATCATGCAGCGTAGATACAATATCTTGCATAAGATTCACATGCTTGAACCAATCGGTCGTAGAAGTCTATCTGATAATACGGATATGGCAGAGCGGTTAATAAGAAGTGAAATTGACTTTCTTAGTAATCAAGGCTTTATTCAAGTCACATCTAAAGGCATGCTCCTGACACCAGAAGGGAATAAGGTGTTAGAACAGCTAGCAGAATTCATGAAAGAATCTGCTGGACTCAGCTCACTAGAACGCCAGGTGAAAGAATTACTTCATTTAGATCATGTCATTGTAATTCCTGGTAATAGTGATGACCATGATTGGGTAAAACAAGAAATGGGTAAAGCGTGTCGGGTATTTACGATCCATACTCCAATCGAATCAGACCGTTGCTGTAACTGGAGGAACCTCCATGACGGCGGTTGCTGAGATGATGACGCCATTAGAAAATGCGCAAAATTGTATGTTCGTTCCTGCCCGTGGTGGCTTAGGCGAACGAGTAGAAAATCAAGCAAACTCGATTTGTGCAGAAATGGCGAAAAAAGCGAACGGGAAGTACCGATTATTGTATGTTCCAGACCCAATCGGGGAAGAATCTTACCAGTCCATTATTGCGGAGCCATCCATCATCGAAATCATGGAACTGATAAAAGCATCTGATGTTGTCATTCATGGAATTGGTGATGCTTGGACGATGGCAAAGCGAAGAAAAGCCTCTCAAGAGGTACTGGATACTATCTCCTCTCGAAAGGCAGTTAGTGAAGCATTTGGCTACTACTTTAATGAAGAGGGAGATGTTGTGTATAAAGTACGTACAGTCGGACTTCAATTGGAAGACCTAGCGAAGACGAATTGTGTCATTGCAATCGCGGGTGGAGAATCCAAAGCCGATGCGATTCAATCGTACTTTAAACAAGGTAAAAGCAACGTCTTAATTACAGACGAAGCTGCTGCACATCGTTTATTAGGGGAATCATCCCTTTTAAAATAATTATAGAAACACTAAGGAGGAAGTAACAATGACTGTAAAAGTAGGTATTAATGGTTTTGGACGTATTGGCCGTAACGTATTCCGTCAAGCGTTAAAAAACAATGAGGTAGAAGTTGTTGCAGTAAACGATTTGACAGATGCTAACATGCTAGCACATCTATTGAAATATGATTCCGTTCACGGAAAATTAGAAGAAGAAGTAAAAGTTAATGGAACAAACTTAGTTGTAGCAGGTAAAGAAATCAAAGTTCTTTCTGAACGTGACCCAGCTAATCTAGGATGGGGAAATCTTGGTGTAGAAGTAGTAATCGAATCTACTGGTCGCTTCACAAAACGTGAAGATGCGAAGAAACACCTTGATGCAGGCGCGAAAAAAGTTGTCATCTCTGCTCCAGCAAATGATGAAGATATTACAGTAGTTATGGGTGTTAACGAAGACAAATACGATGCAGCTAGCCACCACGTTATTTCAAATGCATCTTGTACAACAAACTGTCTTGCACCATTCGCAAAAGTACTTAACGATAAATTTGGTTTGAAACGCGGTATGATGACTACCGTCCACTCTTACACAAATGACCAACAAATTTTAGACTTACCGCACAAAGACTACCGTCGTGCTCGTGCAGCTGCAGAAAACATTATTCCTACATCTACTGGGGCGGCAAAAGCAGTATCTCTAGTATTACCTGAATTAAAAGGTAAACTAAATGGTATGGCAATGCGTGTACCTACTCCAGACGGTTCTTTAGTGGACTTAGTTGCTGAGTTAGATAAAGACGTAACTGCTGACGAAGTAAACGCAGCATTCAAAGAAGCTGCAGAAGGACACCTTAAAGGTATCCTTGGATACAGCGAAGAGCCATTAGTATCTGCTGACTATGTAGGTAACACTAACTCTTCTACTATTGATGCACTTTCTACAATGGTAATGGAAGGTAACATGGTAAAAGTAGTTTCTTGGTATGATAACGAAATGGGTTACTCTTCCCGTTGCGTCGACTTAGCTGTATTCCTTAAAAACAAAGGACTTTAAGAGATAGTAATAGGGGAGGGGGATTGATTCTCCTCCCTTTTTCCCTTGTATAACCAGAAATGATACTTGGATCGTGTTTCCTTTTAATCACTACATAAAAACACATCCAAAATCCAAAGGAGGTACCTGCATTGAACAAACAAACGATTCGTGACGTGGAATTAAAAGGGAAGAAAGTATTTTGTCGTGTGGACTTTAACGTTCCTTTAAGCAATGGAGAAGTAAGTGATGATACGAGAATTCGAGCTGCTCTTCCTACGATTCAATATTTAGTAGAGCAGGGTGCGAAAGTTATTTTAGCAAGTCACCTCGGACGTCCAAAGGGTCAAGTAGCAGAAGATTTACGCTTGGATTCGGTTGCAAAGCGTCTAAGTGAGTTACTAGGGAAGACTGTAACCAAAACAGATGAAGTATATGGCGATGAAGTGAACCAAGCAATTTCTCAATTACAGGAAGGAGATGTCCTGTTAATTGAAAACGTACGTTTCCAACCTGGTGAAGAAAAGAATGATCCAGAGCTTGCGAAGCAATTTGCAGCAATGGCAGATCTTTTCGTAAATGATGCATTTGGTGCAGCTCACCGTGCGCATGCTTCTACAGCAGGTATCGCGGATCATTTACCTGCCGTAGCTGGTTTCTTGTTAGAAAAAGAGCTTAATGTTTTAGGAAAAGCTTTATCTAACCCTGACCGCCCATTCACAGCTATCATTGGTGGGGCAAAAGTAAAAGATAAAATCGGTGTTATTGAAAATCTATTAGACAAAGTAGATAACTTAATCATCGGTGGAGGTCTTGCTTACACGTTCGTAAAAGCAAGAGGATTTGAAATTGGAAAATCTCTTTTAGAAGAAGATAAAATAGACTTAGCTAAAGAATTCATGCAAAAAGCAAAAGACAAAGGTGTCAACATGGTAATGCCGGTTGATGTTATTGTCGCAGATGATTTCTCTAATGATGCAAATACTCAAGTAGTTAGCATTGAAGAAATTCCGGCAGATTGGGAAGCATTGGACATTGGACCACAAACAAGAGAAAAGTATGCACAAATCGTAGCAGACTCTAAGCTTGTGATTTGGAACGGACCGATGGGGGTATTTGAAATAGATGCTTTCGCAAATGGAACAAAAGCTGTAGCAGATGCACTTGCAGATACAAAAGGCTACACGGTAATCGGTGGAGGAGACTCTGCAGCAGCGGTTGAAAAGTTCGGTTTAGCAGATAAGATGGATCACATTTCTACTGGTGGTGGAGCTTCCTTAGAGTTTATGGAAGGAAAAGCTTTACCAGGTGTAGAAGCATTATCAGATAAATAATAGGAGAGGTGAGATCGAATGAGAAAAAAGGTCATTGCGGGAAACTGGAAAATGAATAAAGTTCGTAGTGAAGCCGTTCAATTTCTTGAAGATACAAAGGGGCAGGTTCCTTCTTTTAACGAAGTAGAATCTGTTATCTGCGCACCATTCCCTTATCTTTCTGAGCTTGTACAAAAAGCAGAAGGGACACCAGTGAAGATTGCTGCTCAAAACATGCACTTCGAAGAAAACGGTGCGTTCACTGGAGAGGTTAGTCCAGTTATGCTAAAAGATATTGGTGTAACCTATGTAGTCCTTGGTCACTCTGAGCGTCGTGAATATTTTGCAGAAACCGATGAAACTGTTAACAAAAAAGTTCATGCTGCTTTCCAGCATGGATTAGTACCTATCGTTTGTGTAGGAGAAACGTTAGAGCAACGTGAAAGCAACCAAACGAATCAGCTTGTAGAAGGCCAAGTGAAGAAAGCACTGGAAGGTTTAAGCGAAGAGCAAGTAAAACAAACCATTATCGCTTATGAACCAATTTGGGCAATCGGAACTGGTAAAACAGCTACCTCTGAACAAGCGAATGAAGTTTGTACACATATCCGCAACGTTGTAAAAGACGTTGTATCTGCTGATGCTGCAGAAGCGGTTCGCATTCAGTATGGCGGAAGTGTAAAACCTGCAAATGTGGAAGAGTTGTTAGCACAGTCAGATATCGACGGAGCATTAGTAGGTGGCGCAAGCCTTGAAGCAGACTCGTTCTTAAAGCTAGTGGAGGCGGGTAAATAATGAGCCAAGATAAACTTGCAGCCCTCATCATTCTAGATGGTTTTGCTTGTCGCGACGAAGTGAAAGGGAATGCAGTAAAGCAAGCGAATAAACCAAACTTTGATCGTTACTGGAACAAGTTCCCACACAACCAGCTTGAAGCATCTGGAGAAGCGGTAGGGTTGCCTGACGGACAAATGGGGAACTCCGAGGTTGGACATCTGAATATCGGAGCAGGCCGAATTGTCTATCAAAGCTTAACAAGAGTGAACCTATCGATTCGTGAAGGTGACTTTTACGAAAACCAAGTGTTAGTAAATGCGATTAACCATGCTAAAGATACGGATCACGCATTACATGTCTTTGGCCTCCTGTCCGATGGTGGGGTGCACAGCCATATCGAACACCTTTATGCTTTGCTTAAATTAGCTAGCAAACAAGGTCTTAAGAAAGTATATGTCCATGGCTTCTTAGACGGTCGTGACGTTGGCCAAAAATCAGCGAAGAAGTATATTGAATCCACCCTTGATGTCATGAAGGAGTATGGAGTAGGAGAATTCGCCAGTCTTTCTGGACGTTACTATTCCATGGACCGTGACAAGCGCTGGGATCGTGTGAAAAAAGCATACGATGCAATGGTTTATGGGGAAGGCCCGACTTATCAAGATCCATTTGAAGTAGTTGAAGACTCTTACAAAAATGGAATTTACGATGAGTTCGTTCTTCCATCTGTGTTAACGGATGAAAACGGGAAACCAAAAGCGACGATTCAGGACGGTGATTCCGTTATTTTCTATAACTTCCGTCCAGACCGAGCGATTCAAATTTCTCGTACATTTGCGAACGAGGATTTCAGAGACTTTGATCGCGGACCAAAAGCACCAAAAGATTTACACTTTGTTGGATTAACCAACTTTAGTGAAACCGTGGATGGTTTTGTTGCGTATGAACCAGTGAACTTAGATAATACAGTAGGTGAGGTTCTTGCTCAAAACAACTTGAAGCAACTACGAATCGCAGAAACCGAAAAATATCCACACGTTACGTTCTTTATGAGTGGTGGACGTGAAAAAGAATTCCCTGGTGAAAAACGAATTCTAATCGATTCACCAAAAGTAGCAACGTACGACTTAAAACCAGAGATGAGTGCTTACGAAGTGACGGATGCACTGCTAGAAGAACTAGATAAGGGCGAACAAAACGCGATTATCTTGAACTTCGCTAACCCCGATATGGTTGGTCACTCTGGAATGCTTGAGCCAACGATTAAGGCAATTGAAACAGTTGACGAATGCTTAGGAAAAATTGTTGATAAAATTATTGAACTAGGTGGGCATGCTATTATTACGGCAGACCATGGGAACTCCGATGAAGTGATTACTATGGATGACAAGCCGATGACCGCACACACCACCAACCCAGTACCAGTCATTGTGACAAAAGAAGGTATTGAATTACGAGATGGCGGGATTCTAGGTGATTTATCTCCAACGTTGTTAGACCTATTAGGAGTCGAGCAACCGAAGGAAATGACTGGCCAATCCCTTATTAAAAAATAAAGCACAAGGAAAAGGAGAGATTAAGCAATGCCTTACATTACAGACGTTTATGCACGCGAAGTATTAGATTCACGCGGTAACCCAACAGTGGAAGTAGAAGTATTTACAGAATCCGGAGCTTTCGGATCTGCACTAGTTCCAAGTGGAGCTTCTACAGGTGAATACGAAGCAGTTGAACTACGCGACGGTGACAAATCCCGTTACCTAGGAAAAGGTGTTCTAAAAGCAGTAGAAAACGTAAACGAAATCATCGCACCAGAACTTCTTGGTCTAGACGTAACTCGTCAAGTTGTAATCGATGAGCTTCTTATCGAGCTTGATGGTACAGAAAACAAAGCAAAATTAGGTGCGAACGCAATCCTTGGTGTATCTATGGCAGTAGCACACGCTGCAGCGGATTACCTTGGTATGCCATTATACGCATACCTTGGAGGTTTCAACACAAAAACACTTCCAACCCCAATGATGAACATCTTGAATGGTGGGGAGCATGCGGATAACAACGTGGATATTCAAGAATTCATGATCATGCCAGTAGGTGCTCCAACTTTCCGTGAAGCACTACGCATGGGTGCAGAAATTTTCCACTCTCTTAAAAAAGTGCTTAGCGGTAAAGGTCTAAACACTGGTGTTGGGGATGAAGGTGGTTTCGCACCAAACCTAAGTTCTAACGAAGAAGCACTTTCTACAATCATTGAAGCAATCGAAGCAGCTGGTTACAAACCAGGCGAAGAAGTAAAACTTGCAATGGATGTAGCTTCATCTGAATTCTACGAGGATGGTAAATACAACCTTAAAGGGGAAGGCGTCGTTCGTACTTCTGAAGAAATGGTTGCTTGGTACGAAGAAATGATTAACAAATATCCGATCATCTCTATTGAAGATGGGTTAGATGAAAACGACTGGGAAGGTCACAAGCTTCTAACAGAGCGTATCGGTGATCGCGTACAGCTTGTTGGGGATGACCTATTCGTTACAAACACAAAACGTCTGAAGCAAGGTATCGAGCAAGGCGTAGGAAACTCTATCCTTGTAAAAGTGAACCAAATCGGTACACTTACAGAAACGTTCGATGCCATCGAAATGGCCAAACGTGCTGGTTACACAGCAGTAATCTCTCACCGCTCTGGTGAAACAGAAGATGCAACAATCGCGGATATCGCAGTTGCAACAAACGCTGGACAAATTAAAACAGGTGCACCATCTCGTACCGACCGTGTAGCGAAATATAACCAACTACTTCGTATCGAAGACGAACTAGTAGGAACTGGTATCTACGCAGGTCTAGATGCGTTTTATAACTTGAATAAATAATGCTTTACTGAGGAAAGCCACCCCGCGGGGGTGGCTTTTTTTGTGTGGTGGGGCTGTGGGATGAGAGCGTGAGCGCTGATATATCACTCTAGAACGCCGATAAAAAAATAATCGCTGATATACAGAAATTTTCGCCGATATAGCAAATTTTTCGCTGATATACGAAAATTTTCGCTGATATATTATCAGAAATTCAATTTTTCTTATCTCAAAGGTAAAATAGAAAAGTACATAGAATTAACAATCAGGAGGTGTTCGAATGATAATAAAGACTAGAAACAAGCCCGTGAGATTAAGAATTGCAGAAGCACTCCTTAGAAGATTGCCACAGAACCATTACCAAAGAAGAGAAATCACGGATGATTATAGGAAAAGGCTAGCCGGATATAACGGAGAAAAGAATATGGATTACTACTTAAAAGAATTAGACCATAATTTTCTCATATTTAATGATTTACGATTATCAAACAAGGATATCCATTTTCAAATGGATACACTGATTATTACGACAAAGCAAGTCATCGTGCTTGAGGCTAAAAATATTTCTGGTACACTTTATTTTGACCGGAAATTTAAACAATTGATTCGAACCTTAGATGGAAAGGAGGAAGGATTTAAAGATCCCATTTCTCAAGTAACTCTGCAAACCAACCGTCTAAGACATTGGTTAGCTGAACGTAATTTCGGTCATGTTAACGTTCAAGGATTTATTGTAATTTGTAATAATAATGCAGTTATTAAAACAAATTTGGAAGAAAACAACACCATCCATAAGGTATTCCATATGGAGCATATAATGAATATGGTTGAACAAGCTGAAGAAAACACACATAAATATTTGGATGACATTACGACCTCAGCGTTGAAAAATCTTCTATTAAATTCCCACGAAGTATCTTATCCTCTTGCTAATCAGATCTATGACTACCAATTAAATGAAGTATTAACTGGTGTAATATGTCCAAGATGTTCTTACATACCCATGGAAAGAAAAGAAAGAACGTGGAAATGCCCTAATTGTCAAAATAAGGACAGGCAGGCTCACATACAATCTCTTGAGGACTACCTTCTACTTATTCAACCCAAGATAAATAATGCAGAGTGCAGAGAATTTCTCCATATCAAAAGCTCTCATGTTTCCAAAAGAATATTAAATGCAAGTAACCTAAAGAGCAAAGGCTCCAAAAAAGGGAAGTATTATTTTTTAGAACTATAAAATTTTCAAATATGTCGTATGGAATAATATGTTAAACTATAATTGCAAGTTACTTTCCAGAGGTGGTTGTGTGGATTATTCTAATTTTTCCCCTATTATACAGTATGTATTATGTTTATAGTTGCAAGCATTCCTTTCTTGATTTTTGCCAGCATTAGATATTTGAAAAAGGAGACTAATTCTTTGGACCATCATTGAGTTAGCAATGCTAATAAAATGGAGGTTATCTCATGAAAAAAGGTGTTTTTTTATTCCTGTTAGGCATAGTTATGGGTTCATTTATTATGAACCTCCTCATAGATAATGAAGCTACCACGACAACAATTAATGTTATTGGATCGGCTTTGATTATTTTGTTGGCTCTTTTTTTAAGGATTACTTTCGCTAGAGATTCTTAGAGGTAGTAATTCTATACAGTAATTCTTGAGATAATACGATATTACTCAAAATGCTGTGAAAGAAAATTAAATAGATTATCAATAGTATTGCAATTTGTTAGTGGCAAGTTGTGAAATACCTTCGGTGAATACCATATTTATAAGGAGGCTAAATCATGAACCGACTGACAACCTATATCCTTTGGACTGCTGGGATTCTGCTTATTGCTTTTCTAGGTATGGAAGCTTACAATCGGTTGCGGGAATACAGTAATGAAACATTCGAACTTCGGCCACTGGTGCTTTTTGGTACTCTTTTCCCAGTATTTTTAGGCTTCTTAACTAGACTTCCTAAATTCCTTGTGGAGTGGAAAAAGCCCTGGAAAATTGACGTTGTAAAGCTTTCTGTTATTGGAATTCCTACGTTCATTCTTATGTTTATCCCAGTTGCTTCATTTCTTAACTTACTCCAAATTCCGCCATTTTTGTATTACTTCGCTGTGCAATCTCCTTCGTTTCTATCCACGTTATCCGGCTTTGTATTTGGCTATGTATTATTAGACAGCTTGAAGCAATCTTAATTTCTATTAAAAAACCATTGATTGTGTTATAAAAACATAGTATATTGTATAAATTACTGCGCATTTCTTTAATGAACGTTTAAAGTGGTGCGCTTTTCTTCTGACATTTTTTATAAGGGGGAATGAAAGAAATGAAACTACGTGTATCTGCTGTTCAGTATCATCTTCACACGATTGACACGTTCGAGGATTTTGCCAAACAAGTTACCCATTATGTGAAGAGTGCAGCTGAATTCAACTCCGATTTTATTTTGTTTCCGGAATTTCTTACTACACAGCTATTGTCCATTACCGATCAAACGGATCGCACTTATACAGGTTTACCAGCATATACAAATCGATATTATGCTTTAATGTCTTCCCTTGCGAAGGAGGAAAATATGCACATTATTGGTGGTACTCACATTATCGAAAGAGGTGGCAAGTATTACAATGTTGCTCATCTTTTCTATCCAAATGGTCGTATGGAAGAGCAAGCGAAGCTTCATCTAACACCGTGGGAAATAACCGAATGGAAGCTGTCTCCGGGTGAAGGTGTTCGGATTTTTGATACCGAAAAAGGGAAAATTGCTATCCTGACTTGTTATGATGTGGAGTTTCCTGAGATTGTACGAATGGTACGAGGAATGGGAGCAGATGTTATTTTTATTCCATCTTGCACAGATGATCGTCACGGTTTTCATCGTGTTCGCTATTCCTGTCATGCTCGAACTATTGAGAATCAAGTGTATGTTGTTACAACTGGTACAATCGGCTCCCTTCCTACTGTTGATTTTATGCGTTCTAACTTTGGGCAGGCGGCAGTGATAACGCCAAATGATGTTCCATTTCCTCAGGGAGGAATTTTAATGGAAGGCGAAATCAATCATGATATGATTATTACTGCAGACTTAGATTTATCCTTGTTGTATGAAGTTCGCCTAGATGGCTCTGTTACGACGTGGAGGGATCGTCGCGTCGATTTGTATCCAGATTTAAGTAAGTCCAAAGAGAAACAAGCTGAAGTATCGAAAAAAACAATCCCTTTACCGTTATAATAAACCTGTTGTCATTGGACATTGATGGGCTGCTTTACCATTTGATTGCAGGTTATGGTGGAGTGTCCGTTTAGTGATATAAAAACCTTACTTCACTAGAAGTAAGGTTTCTTAATATCTTTATTAATAGCAGTAATCTTTATATTATAATAGGATTATTATGGTAATATGAGGGGGGATAGTATGGTCTGTGCAACGAAATCCCAAAGAATTCCCGTGTTGTTTTTATTTATGTTATGGGTGTTGTTGATGATTATTGTGACGAGTAGCTTATTTAAAATTTTCTTTTT
Source organism: Radiobacillus deserti (assembly GCF_007301515.1). GTDB lineage: Bacteria > Bacillota > Bacilli > Bacillales > Amphibacillaceae > Radiobacillus > Radiobacillus deserti. The sequence goes on along the minus strand of NZ_CP041666.1, from coordinate 2,631,422 downwards.
GCTGCTTGCAGTATGTACGTTCTTACAATTATTTATTCAATTTAAAATAAGAATCAGTGATTCATTATTGCAGTATCAAGTTTTCTTTTTCACCTTACCTATCGTTAATAAAAAACTGCTTTTTAATCATATCAAATGGATTCGTTTAACAAAAGGTAGGCACTGCAAATAAAACGGCAACAATAAAATTAAAACAAAGAAGGAGAATTACAATTTCTCATTATGAGCCATCCAAGATGGTGGATGATTTAATGATGGAGCTTTTGAGTTTTGCTGAGAGTAATGGTATTCCCGTTTTAAAGACAAATGACTATATAGGGATGGAAGAGTCTTATTATTAGAAAATTTAGCTGGAGAAGCTTCTTTATGTGGACGAGGCAAGTATGGTATCACAAATGGATTTGCACATTTCTTGCCTAGACATACGGCATAACAACTCTTTTGTTGAAAATTTTCCAGCTAGCTTCTCTTTTATTAAGGAATCGAAGTTTACAAATTGCAAGTAGTCCTTATCCCAACTAATGGAGAAGTCTGGAAATCGTTTGTTCAGCAGTTTATGTATATGTGCCATTTTGGAATAATCAATGGATAAAGTAGATAACGCTGGCAGAAAAGTTAAAATAAAATCTATTTCTCTGTCTGTACACTCCTCTTCATATAACCAGTCCATCACAGTTATGTTCTTCATAATGTACCACGCCCCCACAACCATAATAATTTCTCAAAACCCTTCCCCAAACTAGTGTATCACTCGGCGATTCATTTTTATATCCTAATTATTACATGAAATCATAGCTCCTACTCATACTACAGGTAGGAGGTAATCGAATATGAAGCTTACATATCTAACTATGCTCTTATTATTTGCCAATCAAGTCATATCTCCTAGTAACCTAGTCGTGACTTATAAAGGGGAAACTGTTGCAGATGTACAACCAGCAGATTTTGCAATTCCTTATCTAGATGAACCGATCTTGGATGAAGAAAAATATAGTGAGTTTATAAAGGAGTTAGAAGAGGATATTTATCAAGAACCAGTCAACGCTACGCTTAACGACAGCGGAGAGATTGTCGCGGGAAAAGCTGGCTATACCTTGCATCGTCAAAAATTCAGGGATTTGTTCTATACGTATTTTTTAAATAAACAACCAGTTGAAATAGAAGCTCCAGTGCTTAAAGTCCATCCTCGGGTTGATAAGGAATTGTTAGCCATGATTCGAACGAAACGAATTGGTCAATATATTACGTATTTTAATTCCAATAATGAAGAAAGGGCACACAATATTGCACTTGCAGCAGAAGCGGTGAATAACTATGTCGTCTTTCCAGGTAAGACGTTTTCGTTCAACGAAGTAGTGGGGAAGCGCACAAAAGAGAAGGGGTATTTACCTGCTCCGGAGATTGTAAGAGGTGAAGTATCGGAAGGGATAGGTGGTGGCATTTGTCAGGTGTCGTCCACCTTATTTAACGCAGTGGATCGGATTGGTGTGAAAATTCTTCAACGCTATTCCCATAGTAAAAGTGTTCCTTACGTTCCATCTGGAAGGGATGCCACCGTCAGTTGGTATGGTCCTGACTTTTCCTTTAAAAATAACTTAAATCAACCACTGCTGATTCGAGCTAAGGCCGCATATGGAAATATGGAGATTAATATTTATTCATCAGATATTGTGGAGTATAAGCCACGTGAAGTACCGAATGCTTCGAAGGAGTTAAGGAGAGATATGGAAATGTTCGGGGAATAGTGGTAGGCAAATAAAACGTCACTAAAATGTTGATCCAATGATATTTCTAGAGTACTAAAAAATCACGGATGCCTATCTATGTATAGGATTGGCATCCATAAGAGGCATCTAAAATGATAGCCACATTAATGTTTTCTCTCCTTAACCTTTCACCCACTGTTGCTTTGCAAATCGTCTAATGGTATTTTTCCTCGAGGTATAAAGGAAGTAAGTCCGGGGAGCTCAGGGGGGAGTGTTTACTGTTTATCTTTTACAGTTTTCGTTAAGATAAATAAATGCATGGACATAGTCCATGCATTTATCTCTGTTATTGGTTCGTTTTTTCACGAACAAACGCTTCCACCTCATCAGCCGTACTCATAGATAACAATTGATCTTTGAAAGAAGCCATTTCCGCTTTAGAAAGCTTAGAAATTTGTGTGCGTGCTGGGAGAATGGAGGTTGCACTCATGCTGAATTCATCTAAGCCTAGTCCAAGTAAAATTGGGATAGCGATAGAGTCTCCAGCCATTTCTCCACACATTCCAGCCCATTTGCCTTCTGCGTGAGCAGCTTCAATTACATTGTTAACAAGGTTTAAAATTGCTGGGTGGTATGGTTGGTATAGATAAGATACGCGTTCGTTCATACGGTCCGCAGCCATTGTATATTGAATCAAATCATTCGTTCCGATACTGAAGAAATCAACTTCCTTCGCAAATTGTCGAGCGATTACAGCAGTAGAAGGAATCTCAACCATAATACCAATTTCAATGTCATCGCTCACTTTAGACCCTTCACTAACTAGCTTGTCTTTTTCTTCAAGAAGGATTGCTTTTGCTTGACGGAACTCGTCTAACGTTGCAATCATTGGGAACATGATTTTTAAGTTTCCATAGACGCTTGCACGTAATAGGGCACGAAGCTGTGTACGGAAAATATCGTCACGCTCTAAGCAAAGACGAATGGCTCTAAATCCTAAGAACGGGTTCATTTCCTCTGGAAGCTTCAAGTAGCTAAGCTCCTTATCTCCACCGATGTCAAGTGTACGTACAACAACAGGGTGATCACCCAATTGTTCTAGAACGGATTTATACGCTTCGAATTGCTCCTCTTCGGTTGGAAGCTCGCTTTTACCCATGTACAAGAACTCCGTACGGTAAAGTCCAACGCCTTCTCCACCGTTGTCGATAACCCCTTTTACATCCTCAGGAGTACCGATATTAGCAACAAGCTCTACAAATTGTCCATCCGTAGATTTAGTTGGCTCGTTTTTCAGCTTCGCCCATTCTTTCTTCTGTTCTTCAAAATCAGCTTGTTTCTTTTCATACTGTGCAATAACAGCATCACTTGGATTCAAGATAACCTCTCCATCAATCCCATCGACAATGACCATGTCGTTTTCTTTTGCTTCAGAAGTGATGGTCTTCGTACCGACAACAGCAGGAATCTCAAGAGAACGTGCCATTATCGCAGAGTGAGACGTACGTCCACCAATATTCGTTGTAAATCCTTTAACGAATTGTTTATTTAGTTGTGCCGTGTCAGATGGCGTAAGATCCTCTGCCACCACGACAACTTCCTCATCGATTAAAGCGGGATCAGGGAAATTGACCTTTAAAAGATGAGCCATTACACGTTTCGTTACGTCTTTAATATCTGCCGCACGCTCACGCATGTACTCATTATCCATGCCTTCAAACATGCTAATAAACATATCTGCCGTTTCTTTTAAAGCAGCTTCTGCATTTGTGTTTTCAGACTTAATTTTATCTTGAATTGGGTTAATCATTTCTGGATCGCTCAAAACGAGTAGGTGAGCAGAGAAGATTTCCGCGTGCTCATCGCCAAGTGTTTTCTTCGCATTTTCCTTAATTTTTTCCAACTCTTTTTTGGAAATTTCTAAGGCATCTTGCAAACGAGCGATTTCTTGCTCTGGATTATCTACTTTTGTTTTTTCAAAAGTTAAATCTGGGACAGCCAACTTGTACACTTTTGCAATTGCAATACCATTTGATGCTGCAATTCCGCTTAGGTTGCTCATAACTTATTCTCCTAACCCTTCGCTTTTAATGGTATCTGCAATTGTACGAAGCGCTTCGTCTGCGTCCGGACCTTCTGCAACTACTTTGATTTGTGCGTCTTTTGGAATACCAAGAGACATGACTCCCATAATGGATTTTAAGTTAACGGATTTTCCGTTATACTCTACTTTTAAATCAGATTGGAATGCACCAGCTTTATTCACGAGAAGAGTAGCTGGGCGGGCATGTACACCTGTGCTATCCGTTATGGTAAAAGTTTGTTCAGCCATAATGAATCCTCCTATTATAAATCATATCCCAGTATAAACCCTTCTCTCTGTCTATGTAGGCATACTGGCTCTCTAACTATATAATTTTACCCTTAATTCAAACGAAATTTCAAGAAATCTAGTTCCATTGTACGAGGAAACATGACAGATTTATGAACAACGTCGAACCGCTATGTTTTCCGTCCATTTATTCTCCTAGGAAATGTAAAACTCTAACCATTTTAAGACATCTTTGTAGATTTCTGTTTTATTGAGTTCATTCAGTAATTCATGACGGCCGTGTGGATAAAATTTTGCCGTGATATCATCAATATCATGTTTTTGGTATTGTTTCATCACTTTCCAAATATCCTTTCCGTATTTTCCAACAGGATCTTCTTCTCCCGTTATAAATAACATTGGGAGATTTTTTCGGATTTTTTTGATGAGTTTATCTTGATGGATTAGGTCAAGTCCGTGAAATAAATCATAGAAAAAGCTAGCCGATGGGATGAAACCACAAAGTGGGTCCTCGACGAACGCCAGCACTTGCTTTTCATCGTGAGATAACCAATCATAAGGTGATGTAGGATTTGATACCCGTTTGTTATAGGAATTGAATACAATTTTGTTAAGGGTTGGAGACGGTGCTCCTAATAAATCCTTTTTCATTTGTTGCTTTGCAAGTCGCTTTCCGGCTACATTTGCAATCCCTGGATGCCCCCCTGTTCCAGAAATTATCACCCCTTCAATATCCTCACTATGTAATTGAATATAGTGTCTAGCTACAAAAGATCCAAAGCTGTGACCCAATAAGAATATGGGGGTGTCCGGATACTCGTCTTGGATATGCTTCGTAACTAGATGTACGTCATTCGTTACTTTTTCAAATCCATCTTCTTCGGATAAGAAACCCATGAAACCATGCGCTTTTCCGGTCTGTCCATGGCCACGATGATCATTTCCGTAGACAAAAATGTTTTGACTTACTAAGTAGTGTGCAAAATCATCATATCGATCAATATGTTCCACCATTCCATGGGAGATTTGAACGATCGCCTTCGGATCATTCGATCGAGGCTTAATCCATTTCTGAACATGAAGTTTTACATCATCCACAGTATCTAGCCAAAAAGAAGATTTAGCCATAATACTCCTCCATTCTTTATATGTCTATCATACCCGTAATTTTATCTATATAATAGTCGTTTGTGAAACGATTGAGAAGTAGGAAATTCGCTTGCTAATATAGGACGACTTATGCTAAAGTAATTTATATGTATTAGTGCGTCTTAGGAGGTGTCCGCAACATGACAACAGTTGCGATTACGTTATTAATAATCGATGCAGTTGCACTTATTGTTTTAGTTCTTTTACAATCTGGTAAAAGTGCAGGACTATCTGGTGCCATTTCTGGTGGTGCCGAACAATTATTCGGAAAACAAAAAGCACGAGGAATTGACTTAGTATTACACCGAGCAACAATTGTTGCCGCTGTACTTCTTTTTGTCCTTACGTTCCTTTTGGCTTACGTTGTATAATCTGAAATCCCTTACTACTCACAGTAAGGGATTTTTTGCGTAAAAACTACTTGTTTAGGGTAAAGCATACATAGAGCAAGAAATAGAATGGAGAGAAAGTAGAGATGAAAATAAAACAACCAGAACCATTTACGTTTGAAGAAGGAAAGAAAGCGGTACTACTTTTACATGGCTTCACAGGACATACTGCAGATGTTCGAATGCTAGGGAGATATTTGCAAGGTAAGGGCTACACTTGCCATGCTCCGATTTATCGCGGCCATGGAGCACCACCAGAAGAGCTGATTCAGTCGAATGCGGATCAATGGTGGGAAGATGCCCAAGCCGCTTACAAGCATTTAAAGGATTTAGGGTATGAAGAAATTGCCGTAGCCGGCCTGTCCCTAGGTGGAGTTCTAGGACTTAAATTAGCATATTCCTTCCCGGTCCAAGGTGTTGTTCCAATGTGTGCACCGATGTTTTTTGACAACGAACAACAATTAACAGTAGGATTTAGACAATTCTCTAAAGAATATAAACAACTAGAGCAAAAAGAGGAAGCAACCATTCAACAAGAAGTGGATGCGTTAATGGAAAAATCTAAGGATGTCTTTAAAGGATTAGGAGAGCTCATTACAGATGTCAAAGAACATGTGGATCACATCTATGCACCAACGTTTGTCGTACAGGCTAGAAAGGATCAAATGATTAATACAGACAGTGCTACGTATATTTATGAGCATGTCGAATCCGATGAAAAAGATATCAAATGGTATGAAGAATCCGGACATGTCATTACATTAGGAAAAGAAAAAGAGCAGCTTCATGAAGATATATACAGGTTTTTAGAATCACTTCCTTGGTCTTAACACACAATAAAACCACTGTATGAACATATGTAAAATAGTAAATTATATAGACAAAATGTCGTGTGAAAAGGAAGGTGAAGCAAGATGAAAGAACAGATTTTGGAGTACTTTCAGGAAAATGCTTCGAAACCATTATCCGTCCAAGAAATTGAAGAAGTATTGGACTTGAAGGCTGCAGAAGATTTTAAGGGATTAATGAAAGCATTAAATGAATTAGAGGAAGCTGGAGAGCTCGTCCGAACGCGAAAGAATCGGTACGGCCCACCTGAACGAATGAACCTGATTCGTGGTCGAATCCAAATGCATGCAAAAGGATTTGCGTTTTTAATTCCAGAAGAAGAGGACCAAGACGATGTATACATTAACCATGCGGATCTACAGTCTGCAATGAATAATGACATCGTGCTTGTTCGAATTGAGTCTACGAATGCACAAGGGAACCGTCCAGAAGGCGTGGTTATTCGTATTGTAGAGCGTGCGACTTCCCAAGTAGTCGGAACGTATCAGGATAACGGACACTTTGGATTTGTTGTTGCAGATGACAAACGAATTCCAAATGATATCTTTATTCCAAAGGGCGCGACTGGTGGAGCGGCAGATGGACACAAAGTGATTGTGAAAATCGTGAAGTATCCAGAAGCTCGGATGAGTGCCGAAGGGGAAGTTGTGCAAATTTTAGGGCACAAAAATGACCCAGGTATTGATATTCTGTCGATTATCTATAAGCATGGAATTACGATTGACTTTCCAGATGAAGTAATGGAGCAAGCAGCTAACACACCTGATTCTATCTCAGAAGAAGAAATCAAAAATAGAAAAGACTTGCGAGACGAACAAATCGTAACCATTGATGGTGCGGATGCCAAAGACTTGGATGATGCTGTTACTGTAAAACGCTTAGATAATGGAAATTATAAGCTGGGCGTGTATATCGCAGATGTGAGCTATTATGTTCAAGAAGGCTCGCCAATCGATAAAGAAGCACTAGAACGTGGAACGAGTGTGTACTTAGTGGACCGAGTGATTCCAATGATTCCACACCGTCTTTCCAACGGCATTTGTTCTCTAAACCCACAGGTTGATCGTCTAACCCTTGGTTGTGAGATGGAAATTGATGCAAACGGGGAAGTGGTTAGTCACGATATTTTCCAAAGTGTTATCAGAACGACGGAGAGAATGACATACCACGATGTGAATCAAATTCTTGTCAACGATGATGAGGACTTAATCAAACGGTATGAGCCACTTGTTCCGATGTTTAAGGACATGGAAAACCTTGCGCAAATTCTTCGTAATAAGCGGATGAATCGCGGTGCGATTGACTTTGATTTTAAAGAAGCAAAAGTACTTGTAGACGAAGAAGGGAAAGCGAAGGATGTCGTGTTACGGGAGCGTTCCGTTGCGGAAAAGCTTATTGAGGAGTTCATGCTAGCAGCGAACGAAACGATAGCCGAGCATTTCCATTGGATGGACGTGCCTTTTATTCACCGGATTCACGAGGATCCAAGCGAGGATAAATTACAAAGCTTTTTCGAATTTATTGCGACATTAGGTTACGTGGTGAAAGGAACAGCAAACGACGTACATCCACAAGCCTTGCAAAAAATCTTAGAAGAAGTGCAAGGTACACAAGAAGAAATGATTATATCGAAGCTCATGCTTCGTTCCATGAAACAAGCAAAATATGATCCGCAAAGCATCGGGCACTTCGGCTTGGCAACCGAGTTTTATACACACTTCACATCGCCAATTCGTCGTTATCCTGACTTAATTGTCCATCGATTAATCCGGACATATTTAGTCGAACAAAAGCTCGACGGAAAAACACAAAATCATTGGCGTGACCGTATGCCAGCGATTGCGAAGCATGCATCCGATAAAGAACGTGCTGCCGTCGATGCAGAGCGTGAAACAGATGATCTAAAAAAAGCGGAGTTCATGGCCGATAAAATCGGAGAAGAATTCGATGGGGTTATTAGCTCTGTAACGAACTTTGGATTGTTTGTAGAGTTACCTAATACGGTAGAAGGTCTCGTTCACGTAAGCTATATTTAACCGACGATTATTATCACTTTGACGAACGCTCTTATGCGATGATCGGGGAGCGTACCGGAAACATATTCCGTATCGGTGATGAAATCACAGTTAAAGTAGCCAATGTAAATATTGAAGAACGTGTCGTGGATTTCGAAATCGTTGGAATGAAACCGAAACAACCACGTGAGCGAATGGACCGTCCAAAAGTGATTACCGCAAAACGCTTACGAAATAAAACAGCAGGGAAACCGAATAACGGAAGCAAGCCACCAAAAGGATCCGGCAAGAAAAATGGAAAGAAAAAGAAGAAAAGATAGGCGCTCGCGCCTATCTTTTGTCTGTCCAACGACCATATAGCACCCAAGGATCTGCTTCTTCAAAAGCAGATTTATCTGGTATGTTTTCATATCCTGTCACAGAGAAATCAAGCCAAAGTCCAATATCATTGGGCTCCTCTTCAAAGTAGTGAAAGACCGTTTCCCAAAAGCCCGGCTGTTCAAAGTGATCATCCCAGAAGTATTTGATTTGCGCATACCAATCGCCTTTCTGATCATTTTTAATCATGACAAAGCGAGTCTTGTCTGGGCTTTGATAAACGACTGTTTGTGCTAAATAGTCTTCCTCGATAAGATCGGGTGATAGCGGAAATGGATAATAGCATTCATAAGGATATACGTCTAATGCATTTTCTCGTAATGAGAAAAGAAGCTCTCTTTTTGTCTGGTTTTCCTCGACTTTTGTCCAAATTGGCCCAGGAGTTCCTTGTAGTTTGAGTGCATCTTTGATCACGACAGAATGTAGTGTGGTTATTTCATTCAACCCTAATTTATCTAGCACCCGTCTTGCACCGTGATTGCTTAGGTTTGTGTTGGCTCCAATCCACTTAATCGAAGGATCTTGTTCAAGCTCTTGGATGATTCCTCTTAAAATGGTCGTCGCGTTTCCTTTTGCTAAAAAGCGGGTATCGCTTCTAAGTCGACCGAGCATCGCATAGCTTCCTGGAAAGATGGTATATCCTGCAATAGCTAAAAGCGAATCGCCATCAAATAGGCCGAACAAACCGTGGTGCGCTTCGGTAACGAGATTTTCGTATATATGTAAGACATAATCATCTTCCACACTTGTCTGCATGTTATGTACGATGTCAAAATCGTCAAGTGTGAGTTTTCTTACTTGAAGTGTTTCCTGCATGGAATCATCCCCTTTCTATCTCCAATATTTTCTCATGGGATGAATGAGGATGTCTATGGATTTGACTATAACGAAAGGGAGCTAGGAATATAGATTGGAATGCGGTGTCTTTTTTGATAAAATATAATGCACGTAGTTAGAGGAGGAAAAGGCTATGCCTAAAGGACAAGGAAAAGCGATTGCGCAGAATCGTAAAGCCAATCATGAATATTTTATAGAAGAAACCTATGAAGCCGGCTTAGTCTTGCAAGGTACTGAGATAAAATCATTGCGAGCTGGTCGTGTGAATTTAAAGGACAGCTTTGCCCGCATTGATCGCGGAGAAGCGTGGATTATTAACTTGCACATCTCTCCATATGAGCAAGGGAACCGATTCAACCATGATCCGACTCGTACGAGAAAGCTATTATTGCACCGTAAAGAAATTGATAAGCTAATCGGAGAAACCCAACAGCAAGGCTATGCGCTCGTTCCATTAAAGATATACATTAAAAACGGAGTAGCGAAGGTTTTAATTGGTCTTGGTAAAGGGAAGAAGAAATACGATAAGCGTGAAGACTTGAAGCAGAAGCAAGCAAAGCGGGACATCGATCGAGCGATTAAGGATAGTATGAGGTAACAATTACCACAGTAGAACCCTTGAAATCGTAATGGAAGATGTTATAATTAATTATGTCGCTTCACTGAAACACTGAAACACTGAAACATTTTTTAGGTGCTCGGGTACCTTTATCCGTTTACCCATTTCATGGGGACGTTACGGATTCGACAGGGGTAGGTCGAGCTCAGGCTGCGGGTCGAGGTTACGACTCGTTAAACGTTACTCGCCTAAATATAACTGGCAAAGAAAACAATTACTCTTTAGCAGCTGCGTAAGTAGCACTAAAGGATCCTTCCTACCATCGCCCATGTGGTAGATCGAAGGGTCTCAACTTGAAGTGGGCTACGCTGTCGTCCTCCGCCTGAGGATAGACAGAAGAGATGAATCAGGCTAGCTCCAGGGAAGCCTGTTGGTAGGCCGAACTGAGAGCGAATGACAATATACCAACTACGCTCGTAGATGCCTGAGTGCCGATATCTCTGGACGTGGGTTCGATTCCCACCGTCTCCACCAATACATAATTGGTGGTTTTTTTGTGTCTGTGACTTTAAGCATAAAAATGGCTCTATAATATTTGTTGGGGTTCAGGTGAAATTCTGAAAAATAAAACACACGCAACCAATACATTCTTATATACTTGAATTGTCGAGAAACAAGTAGAGAATGGGGTTGCGTGTATATGGATTTTACCATGAATATACCAGGATTAAAAGAATGCATTATAACTAATATGGAAGATCGTGATGGAACGGTTCAGATTTATGTAGAAATGGAGCGTATCCCTCATTGTTGCCCGGTTTGTGAAACTAAAACAGACCGTGTACATGATTTAGATATCAAAAAATAAAACACTTAAAGTGGTTTGAGCGAATGACTCTATTATGGTATAAACGTCGTCGTTATGCTTGTCCTTCTTGTGGGAAGCGATTCTCAGAAAAAAGTCCAATAGTAGAACGGTACCAACGTGCTTCTATTGAATGGAACCAAGCGGTTTCAATAAAATCGATAAAAGGAAAGACCTTTAAAGAGGTTGGCGAAACATTCGGTGCCAGCTTCAACAATTGTAAGACGCTTTGATAAATTAGCTGAGAGAAAAAAAAGGTAAACTTGCCATCCGTTATTGCAATGATGAAATAAAGGAGATACAAAGGAAGGGAAATACCAGCTAATTATCGCAGATGGTATCACTAGACAACCTCTTGATATACTACCTAATCGGTATAAAAACACAATTAAAAATTATCTACAAAAACATGGCCAACAGGTTGAAGTAGTTATCATGGATATGAGTTCATCCTTTAAGGCAGCTGTTCAAAAGGCATTAGGGAAGCCTATTATCGTAGCCGATCGATTTCATTTTTGTAGATATATTTATTGGGGATTAGATCGTGTTAGAAGACGTGTGCAACAAACCTTCCACGACTATGATCGTAAGAAATGTAAGCGTATGAAACATGTATTTCATAAACCAAAGAATCGCTTGAAAGAAGACGAAATGTGGCATTTAGAAAGATATTTAGGAATGTCAGAAGAACTAAGAACTGCTCATGAACTAAAGGAAATATATAAAGATTGGTTTGAAGAAGCTAAAGTAATTGGGAGTGAAAATATCTTCAAGGTGAAGAAAGACCTAAAAGCTTTCTATGATCTGGTAAGAGAATCTGAATTACCAGAAATGATTAGTGCGATTAAGACGTTTCAAAATTGGCAAGTTGAAATACTAAATAGCTTTGTTTATAACTATTCAAACGGTTTTTTGGAAGGGATTAATAATACTACGAAAGTTTTAAAGAGGAATGCGTTTGGATTTAGAAGCTTCAAACGTTTTAGAGCAAAGATTTTACTCGCAAGACAGTATAAAGAAGTAGGGTTGCATATTGGTTGAGGTGACGAATAACATCACCACCCCAACATTTGACGTAGAACCATAAAAATGGCACGATTACGTCTTTATGCTTGAAAATCTAAATAACATTCTTATGCTTAAAAACATCCGAGGAAGTTTTTATTTTGTAGGTCCCCATTTGTTCCAGATTTTAAGGGCCGATGTGTAGGATGAAAAAACAGCATAAAAACACTTTGGCCTCTTTAAATAAAAGAAGACTTTTTTATTTGGATATAAATTTTGAATATTAACAGAAAAAATATCATTAAATTGGAAAAGCGCCACTTTTCATATCCTTTATATACTTATGTAATGATGATACATGTATTCTTTTTATTTTCATGAGTTTATTTTTTCTTTACGCAGAAGAAGTGTTCAATGGTTCTTACATTTTTTACGGGAGAAAACCACAACAAAATTATGGATAAAAAATACCCAATAGTAGCTATTAAAAGAGCATTACTCAATCCAAGAACTGTAGCCAATAAACCTCCAGCTAATCCCCCTAAAGGCATAGCCCCTCTACTAATAAACCTATTACTTGCATTAATTCTCCCAAAATATTATTCGAAGTTACTGTTTGCCTTAAACTAACTTGATTTACAAAGTAAACTGTATTTCCAAATCCAGTAAAAACTTGACCTATAATTGCAATGGCAATATTAGAAAAAATGGATAATAGTTAGTGAAAGGCACTATTATTCCCCCACATGCCACCATTAAACAGGCACCTATAATCGACGCTCCAATGCCATAGCGTTTTTCATACTTAGTTGCAATAAAAGCCCCTAAAAGGGCACCGACACTTCCAACGCCTAACACTATTCCAATTTGGGTCGGATTTAGGTTTAGTATATTGACTATAAAAAGCATATAAACAGCATCGAAAGCTGTTCGAAAAAAATTCAAGGTAGCAGTTGATAGTGATATTGACCTAAGAATCGGATGCTTTACCAGCATTTTTAACCCTTCCCCAATACTACTTTCGGCAGCATCGTATCAATCCACAAAATGTTGTTTGCTTTCTCCTGGAAGAAATCGAGACTTTTTGTCCCTTTACATTAACGAGAATAGAATTTAACGATTTCTTCTTCTTAATTGAACATAATGGATTGTATCATATTCAAAATGTTAATAATTATCACAGCTGTTTGAAAGGTTAGTTGCAAAGATTTAATAGTGTGGCAACTAAATACCTCGACCATTATTTGAATTGGTTTTGATTGTTAGATACAGTAAAATATCGAAATGATAATGAAACTGTTAAAAAGATGATACTGGAAAGTTCAACGATTCAAAACTTCTCATACGAATATAAGCATTCCTCGTATAAATTTCTTGTAGAAAACAATTAATTTTATATCAACTATATCAACTATATCAACTATATCAGTTATATCAGTTATGTCGTTATGTCAGTTATATGGTAAAATTTAGTTAAATATTTTTATGGTAGGAGGTACACAATTGAAGTAATATTAACAAGTATTTTTTCAGCTATGATTATATTCATTACTGAATGGAAATAGGGTTCATTGAATACAGAATAACAGTATTATAGTCCATGAGTTCTCCTTTCGGCAAAATTTTAAGGGTTTTTATAGAAGTATGAACTTGGTGAGATTCACAATGCTTGGATAAACTATTATTTCCTTAGCATTTTAGATTATTATGTGTGCAACGCTAGTAGAAAAATAAAAGAGTAGGTTTATTACTCAATTTAAATAAGATAGTACAATTAAAAGTGTTAAATTTATAATAGTAGGAGTTATCTAATTGAAGAAAAAGTGGTTAGTTCTTATGTGGTTGTGGTTACCTTCCTTATTATTACTAGGGTGTACAAATGAAAATTCAAACGGAAAAACGGAAGTTAAAACATCTCCGGACGTACCTGTTACATTTGAATATAAGCAGCAAGAGTATGAGATTCGAAATTTCTATGATGAGTTGCTGGAATATGCAGAGAAGGCGGATAGTCAATCGGATCAGTTAAATGAGATTTATCGAGAACATGTACTTGAGCCGTTTAGAATTCATGCTTTCGGGGAGATGGGGGGGTATTCAGCCATAAGTTCTTGGCATTTTGCCCCACCTGAGGATATCAAAGAGTTGGAAGAGGACATAAAGGCTTTAAAGAAAAGGAAAAACAAGATTAATACATTAATAATAGAAGCTCTTAAAGAATCAGCCGACAAATTACCACCAGATGAAGGGAAGACCATATATCTTTTCCCTGCTAATTATTCGGTCCCTGGACTTTCGTATTCGTTACCTCTGATGGGTGGGGTTACAGGGCGTGTGTGGAATGAAGACTTTGTATTCTTCCGTCTTGATCCTTCCTTTGAAAAGGAATCTCTCCAGTATATGATAGCCCATGAATATCATCACACAGTGAATTTTGAAAAATCCAAGGAAAACCATTCAGAAACGTTATTGGAAGCAGTTATGATAGAAGGAAAAGCAGAACTATTTGCAGAAACGGTTTATCCAGATGTTGAAGTTTCTTGGAGCAAACCATTTATCTCACAGCAATCTGAACAAAAGGTTTGGAACTACCTCAAAGAAAATCAAAACTTAACAAATGTGGAGATTAAAAGTGAGTTCACTAATGGTAATCCACGGAAAAATCTCCCTCAATGGTCTTTGTACCGGATAGGAAAACGTATAATGGAAATTTTCGTAGATAACAATCCTGATATATCGATACAGGATTGGACAAAATTGCCTGCTAGAGAAATCCTTTCGAAAAGTAAGTATGAAGAAAAATTTAAATAAACTTCAATCTAGTGGCTGAATCTTTAGGGTTATAGTCAATCTACTTTAAAAAAAGTATGATGAATGGGCTTTGTGAATTGGATTCAGGTTTACTTATCTATTAGTTCTGGGGTATTGACTAAGTAAGAATTGTTGTTTCGGTTCCTCTATTAAAATGGCTTAAGTTAGAAGCCCGCTTAAAGCATTATAAGAAATATAAACTTTTAATTATCGATGAGATTGGGTATCTTCCAATTGATTCAGAGGACGCAAAGCTTTTCTTTCAGTTAATAGATTTGAGATACGAAAAGAGAAGTACGATTTTGACAACTAATGTAAGCTTTAAGAGCTGGGATGAGGTCTTTCAAGATTCAAAACTAGCAAACGCTATTCTAGATAGAATATTGCATCACGCAACAGTGGTAAACATTATTGGCAAATCCTATAGAATTAAGAATCACTTTGAGCAGGAAGATGAGTAAAAGTGTACATACTTAAATGAGCATTATTGTACATAAGTAAGTTGACATTTATAGGCAAAATTATTTAATAAAGAAATAAAGAAGAAAAGGGTACTAAATCATAAGATTGTTAAGAGTATATTTATAAAGTAAAAGTATGTAATGAGTCGAAGATAAGGTGAATAATTTATTTATATACAAAGAATAATGACGTGTTTTAGTTATAATATATGTACTAAATTCGCAATGTAACCTTGATATAAAAGTCTTTTGTCAGGGTTACATTATTTTGGTTTAAGTTGTTACATTTTTATGGTTTAAGTCACAGTCTGGGTGTGATTTCATAAGTTTTCATAAAATGAAGGTTTATGCTTGAAAGATTCCACATAGTTCGGAGTTCGGGGTCTTTTTTAATCAAAGAGACAGATTGTGAAATCTCTTTATTGCGTAGTTGACTAAATACTACGCAACAAGGAATTAAAGGGGGAGATTGTTGCATAAGAGTTCTAGTTTTTTTTAGTATGTTCACAACGATCCGTATCCAATATGAAACGAAGAAGTATGCCGTCTACACGATATTAGGCTATACCATGGAAGGAAAAAAAGACGTGCTAGGTCTTTGGTTGAATGAAACAGAAAGCAAGCGCAAATGGATGTAAATATTTGATGAAATGAAAGCTAGAGGTGTCGAAGACATCTTCTTTATTTCCATGGATGGAGTAAGTGGCCTAGAAGAGGGGGCTCGTGCTACCTTTCGTGACGTAACCGTCCAACGCTGCATGGTTCATATGATTCGCAACTCGATTAAATATGTACCAAGCAAGGATTAAAAAGCATTTACTGCTTCTTTAAAAAAGGTATATAGTGCTCCAAATCTTTCAGCCTGCCAAAGTGCTTTCGAATCCTTTAAACAACAATGGTCTGCCTATCCTGGAGCCATTGATGTATGGACAAGAAACTTTCATCATGTGGAACAACTCTAGGATCATGGAAGTGCTATTCGTAAGGTGATGTACACAACCAATGCCGTAGAAAGTATTCATTCTAGCTTCCGAAAAGTAACGAATAAAAAGGAACATTCCCTAACGAGAACGCTCTGTTAAAAGTTTTATGCGTGTGAAAGAGCTTGAAACAAAATGGAAAGACGGTCGCATTCAAAACTGGTCGATGGTCATTAATCAACTGTTAGTGCACAATCAGCTAGAAAATAGCGTTCTAAAATATATTTAACTTTCAGGACTTACACACTTCATTTGACAAGCCCGGTTTTCTTGAAATTGATGATATTTTACCTTCTTCGGAATCAGGTAGAATTGGCAAGGGTTTTTGTGATGGGTACGCACTGTTACTTCCAGTCTTCAGCCAAAAGTCCATAAATAATTTCATCTTCGAAGTGGTTATATAACCATTCTGCCTGTCTTATTATCCCTTCTTTTAAGAACCCGAAGCGTTCAGGTAAAGCTCTGCTACGTCTGTTTCCGGCAGCTATATAAACTTCAATTCGATTGAGTCCGAGTTCTGTAAATCCGTAATCTATAACTGCTTTAAATGCTCTTGACATTATCCCTTTTTGTTGAAAATTTTTGCCCAACCAATAGCCTAATTCCCCTACTCTATTAGTTTTATCGATGTCATTAAATCCAATAGTACCCGCAATTTTCCCTTCATTTATAATAGCAAACCACGTGGGATATCCACCATTTTCAACTAATCCTTCAATTTTTAATTTTATACTTTTACCTGCATCTTCTTTGTTTTTGACAGAGTCGACCCAAGTAATCCATTTTTTTAGGTGTTGTTTAGAATTATTTAATAAATTATAAAATTCCTCAATGTCGTCCTCGGTAAACATTCTTAAAGAAACTTCTTCATCAATTATGTGTCTCAATATATTTTTTCCTTTCCGTAAGTATTTTTTCATAAGTTTAGTACATTACATCCCAATTTCAATTGATTTAACACAAGTATCCAATCATTTTAGTAAGTAATTTTCCAAATAAGGCGCATAAATTTATCAATGTTTTAAATTTACATGGTGTGGGTCTAATAAATACCAGCTATTTTGAAACATGGTATTGAATCGAGTGTACTATGATATTGAATTACTTAACATGGAATTAAAAAAAGTTTGAAATTCATTTTGCATGGATACCATGTAATGCTTCTATAATAGCATGATACAAGGCATGCGTTTCTCGGTATAGTCCCTCTTTCACAATCACGTTCTTTTTTGGAGCAGTTTCAATAGCCGCAACTATCTTGTTTAGCTTCCATGGATCCCACTCTCCCAACACAAGATTGCCAGTTTGCTTGTTTTATCTTTTCATCGAAAGAGAGGTATCATCATCCTGAAGGATAGACAGGATGGCTAACTGTCCAATTCGAAAGTTGGGTCTATTTTTCATATACCAAGTCTCCAACCGTTTATTTAACTAATAGCTAATAACTAACCTGATTGTAAGCGCCTTCCTTATGGGTGTCAATAATAAATATAATAAAAAATCCCATTAATGGAAGAATAGTATTAAATTTAGAGTCGCTGTAAATTGGCATTGGACTACAAAATTGTCATAGGGACAGCCTTTCATACTTAGGTAGCGTTTAATAGAGAATGTTGCAGTGGCAGAAGCTACATTCAAAATCATTAAACAGAGTTTGTAAAAAGTTAGCACTATCATAGTATGAAAGAATAAAACAGAGAACTACAAATTACGTTAATAGTTTAATAACATACGCATCCACAGTACCTTTAGGCTATTTTAGCCAATATAAAGTTGAACACCCTAAGAAAACTGTTTAGTCAAGTGTAAATAGTACAGATTTACAAAATAAAAAGTCAACAAAAATATCCAGATTTAGTCAAATATGACAGCCTTTCCTTCCTCACGTAATTTTTCTAAAGAGGTAAGCATATGGTTTATCTGTTCATCGGAGTGTCTTTCCCACACACCTAATTCCGCTATTACTTTTAACGGCGATTTGGACCTATAGGAGCGTGTGGGGTTTCCTGGGAATTTTTTATCCGTTACGTTCGGATCATTTTCAAAATCACCTAGTGGTTCGACCATGTAAATCCTTTCTTTTGATTCGGATTTTGCCAATTCAGCACCCCATTTAGCTGCCTCTAATGTTGCAGTGAAATATATATGATTCGATTTTTTGTCTTGGTAATTTGATAAGTGTTGGGGTTCCAAAAGATCTCCAATATTAAGTTCTGCTTTAGTACCATGAAAGAAAGGTCCATGATCTAAGACATCCTTTTTGTCATTCATACGGATACCACCTCTTTTTACATTTGTATCTAACAGTATAGGGCAGGTACTTTACAAAGTGTAGTCTATAAATCACTTGAAATTAGTAGTATAATGTAAGTAGAATGAATCAAAGACAAAAAAGTCACCTTTAATCAGGTGGCTTTTTTTAGTTTATATCCGAATGCTAACTGGGGAGGAAAGTCTCTTTTTAAAATAAAATATGCTCCATATGTTAAACTTAATATCACCGTTAGAAAAATTATAAAAGGTAGGTGAACAACATGATTGAGGTAAAAACATCTGAACTTAGTGATGGAGAATTCAATAGAGGGGTATTTGCTACACGGGATATCCAAAAGGGAGAGCTTTTACATGCAGCCCCAGTCATTGCCTATCCAAACGATCAGCATCAATATATCGAGCAAACCATACTCGCTGATTACGCTTTTGAGTACGGGATAAATCATTCTGCTATTCTTCTTGGTTATGGAATGCTGTTTAATCATTCTTATGAGCCGAATGCAAATTATATAATTAATTTTGAAAATCATACATTTGAATTCTATGCGTACACAAATATAGAAGCAGGAGACGAGATTCTAATTAATTACAATGGCGATGTGGATGACAAAGATCCGTTATGGTTTAATCAGGACTAATAAAGGAAGTACAATTAATCTTTTTAACTACTTCCTATCGGTTATAAATGGATTATGAAGTTGTCGGACATGTACTTAAGATCATCTTCTTTAGATGATCTTTTTTTGTTGGTTTAATGTAACTAACTCCCCCGTTGACTTCTAATTTCTAGTCAGATGAGTTTTATAACCCTTATGGTGGTATAAACTGGCAAAAAAGGTTATACTATGAATAGTAAGGGAAAAAAACCCTTTGGTCTTCTGGTGTATCGGCTCGCCGGCAGAGGGTGTGAGACAATCACAGGAAGGATGACCATATTGACAGCATATTTATACCAAGCTAGAGCTGGAGATGGAATTAAAATGAAGGGGCTTAAAAGAAAGAATTCATTTTTCAATACTCCAGAGGAAGCAGTTTCAGAGGCGTTGGCACTTAAGGAAAACATGGATAAGCGGTATAAGCATGGAATACAATGGGATTACAAAGGGAAAATGGCAGGGACCGTTAAAAAATTTAAGTTTTTAAGAGGGTATTTGGAAGGTGACCGTGAAACTCCTCCTTTTTATTTACAGATTATTAAAGTAGAAAATAAACAGGATGAGTTACAAGCCATACCTCCAAATAAACCGAAGAAAGTTACGCAAAAAGATAAGACAGTGATGAACAGGGTTCTAAAAGTACTTCAATAAAGTAACTCTGATAAAAGCTGAAAATGCCATCATTATGATGGCATTTTTTTATGGAATCTAAAGGTTTTTGAGAACACTTTCCACCAATGAATCTTTGAATCAGTAATAGATGAGCGAATTCTTTTAGCGCTTGTTTTTCTGTATGAATAGAATAATGATTGATATAAGGATTGCTACAATAAGGACGATTGTGTCTCCGTATTTAAAAAAAGGGGACATTGTAGAGCCGGTGTAATCGGTATTTATATGTCTAAAAATACTAAAAATAAGCATTAATGACAGGAAAAATATGGACTGAGATAAGTTTTTGCTATAGGAATATGAACTTTTGTTTGACTTATTATTCATTATTATCTCTCCTTAAAAAATTCAGGATTCTATCTGAGGGAAAATAATTTTTTACTTATCTAATTTAGTTCTTTTACCTCAAATTTCAATCGATCTATATCCCAGACATCCTCCTCATAGTTTTTAATAACTTTAACCTCTATTTTTTGTCCTTCCTGATAATCTTCTGGATTTGAGACTTGAATCGTTTGTGATGTTGGCTTTTTTGCAAAATCAAAGGAATTTGTAGAATATGCTGACTCGCTAACTGTAGTCCATGCTTCAATTTCAATTTCCATATCTCCACTTTTTTCGTTAATATTTTCTATATTCCCTTGTATAAAAGTTCCCTCTTCCACCTGGGAACAACCTATCAATGTAATAGTTAACGTTGCAATAATAAAGAATACCTTACGTTTCGTCATCGGTAATCCTCCTTACAATGATTCACTAGTTATCATACCAAAAAATAACGAATTGTTGTTATGTTGATTTCCAAAATTATGGAAGATACTCCGTGATAGAAGTCAAATACAAAAAACGATCACTTTAAAAAGTGACCGTTTCTAATGAATAGTTACTATTATAGGGTACATTAAAAGCTCCATTTATTGAGTTTAGGAACGACCGTGTAATTCTACTTCCCTCCGCTTGGACTGCTTGTCCAACATTAGTTTCAGCATCTAACACTTTTGATAATATTTCGTGATCCTTCCAGTTCAGTATGTTGTATGGGACAATTTTTCCGCAAACCATACCTCTTGATCGTCCGTAGCAAAGATCATCATGCTTCTTGAAAAATCACGTTCATTATTATAAATTTCTGTTTCAACAGCTTTTTGTAAGGATTCAATGTATTCCTCTAATTTTTTGAACCTGTTTTTCAGTCTAATTTCTCCATCTTGTTGATTGGATTGACTTAGGCCGGTATTTAAATAAAGAGACAAGACCTTCTTAGGTGCTTCCAATTTCGTATTCTTTAGTCTTTATAATTTTCCTCCTTATTGTGATAAGGCTGATTTTTACTGTTAAGTGAGCACGTCTCAACGAAATCTGCAGAATAAGAAAAGTGTAAGCTGGCTACCTTTTTGCTGGCCTTACTCACTCATTTCCCACTTTTTTTATTTGAAATGACATTGACTATTCAGTTGAACTGTATTATAGTTTTTATACAGTTGAAATATATAGTTGAACTTAATAGTGGGTGAGTGTATGAAACATAAATTATTGCCGTTGTCTGAAACCATGCATTATATTTTATTGGCTCTACGTGAGCCGCTTCACGGATATGCCGTCATGCAGAAGATAGAAAAAATGAGTAATGGTACCGTGATTTTAGCAGCTGGTACCTTATACGGTGCAATTGAAAACTTGACTAAACATGGATGGATTGAATCTGTTGGAAATTCGGGGCGAAGAAAAATGTATTTGATAACCAATGAAGGAAGTGCCGTTTTAAAAATGGAACGAGAAAGACTTTTGCATATTTTATCCTTGTATGAAGGAAGTGAATCTAATGAAGAGGTTTAAAGTGTTTTTTAATATTGAAAAAGAACAACAGTGGCTAAACGAGCAGTTACAAAAAGGACATCGTTGTACAAATATTAGTGGATTAGGAATATATACATTTGAAAAAACGGATAAGAGATATGTGATGCGACTTGATTATCAAGATTATTTACCTAAGAAAAAGTTTGTGGAATACAAAGGATTATACGAAGATTTTGGCTGGAATTATATAAAGGGACCATGGCTAAGTGGAATACGGTATTGGCAAAAAGAAGATGATGGTCAAAATGAAATTTTTTCAGATCGCCAATCCTACGCTAATTATTATAAAAGACTAATGAAATATTCCTTTTGGTTGGGTACGCTGTGTTTGGCTTATTCATTTATGCTATACAGTGATTCGGCATTATACCATGAGGCTCTTTGGAGTATGCAAGGTGCGTTATTTTGGAAAGCACTTTTATTTGAAACTCCATTTGTCCTTTTGAAGTTGTTACCTGCCCTTATGGTTGTTTTTTCAGGTGGAAGTTATTATAAAGCTTATCAAAACTATTCAATATTAATGGAAAAATAGGGCGATAAGGTTACGTATGAACTTGATTAAATAAAACTAAAAGTAGTTGGGGATATTGTATCTACCACAATTGGGCGCTTTTCTTCAAAAGAATGCGTCTTTTTATATTACTCCGATTTAGGCTCATATCACCCAAATCTTGCTATTGACGTAACGTCAAGTGATATAGTTCAAAAGGAAAGGGAGTGAGGACAAATGACAATGGAGAAAAAATACTCTATTGGAGAATTTGCAAAGCTAACAGGAATTACGGAACGAACATTGCCTCATTATGATCAGATACAGCTCAGAATACACAGAACATGGACATCGGGTGTATAACGATAAATCCATTGCCCAGCTTCAAAAAAACATTGCAGGACCAGAGGACGTCGATTCTGATTCATTACTTATACTTATCCATGCCTTGAAAAATGAAGAAGCACGAAGCAACTGGATAAAGAAGCATGCGGGTGATTCGGTGTATAATAAGCTACATTCATACACGGCACAACTTGAAATGGATAAGGAAATGCCCACGTGGACTAGTAAAATGAAGCGCTTCATACAAGAAGGAAAAGCGCCTAATGATCCTGAAGTACTCAAACATACCGAAGCCATGGTGGAGATTATGAAGTCTAAAGTTGTACCGCTTTTAAATGATGAAACGAAGAAGCAGCTCTTAGGTGATGAAACAAAGGAACAGTACGATAATAATGATGATTCTTATAAGGATCCTAATCCTTATTTATTTCCTAGTGCTTTTAATAAAGAAGAGGAGAAGTTTATGGAAAAGGTTGTTGAGGAGCTGATAAACAAAAAATAAGCCTTAATCGGAAATCGTGACGTTAGCCAAGTAGTTCTTCCCAAAACAGTTACTTAAGAGTAATCCTACCCTTTGCTTACTTTTTATTAGGTGGAAATTACTTTTGATGGTAAAATTAAAACCCATTAAATAATTTGCGCATAGGTGATTTGGATTGCTCTTTTTTGTATTATTAATCTTTTTATGTGTACTCTTGATTGCATTTTTTTGGTTTAGAGGAATTTATATAATTACCTCTACTATGGCTGCAGTTATGGCAATTGGAATCATTACACAGGGGGTTGTGACTAATTACTTCGGTTCAGAGTATATTAGTGGTTTTGGTAAACTATTAAGTATTTTCAATATTTCTTTGTGGATTGCTTTCTTATTTTCCTTGATTCTGTCCATTCAAAGTAATCAGTTCAGAAGTATCCATTATGAAAATCCTATTAATCGATTTGGTATTGGAACCTGGATAGCCGCCACTTCAATTTGTAGCATATTAATATATAGAAACTTCCCGGGATGGATTTCACTGGTCACATACATTACCATCATAAATAGTATATTATGGATTACCTACATGGTGATAAGTATATTCGCACTTAGAGACATATGCAGGTTGAAATTTACGAACAAGGTTCATGGAATTTTACTGTTGACTACGGTTAGTACACAATCCCTCGTATTACTATTAAATACAATTTATAAAGGGGATATGATACTTTATATAAGTATCTCCTTAGTATTGACGGGAATCGGGTTTTATTTTGTATGTGTAGCATTCATTCTAAAGCGGTATTTACAAAACTTTAAGAATATAAATATTGAAGAGGAATGGAAAAATACGAACTGTATTTTGCATGGCGCTGTATCGATAACCGGACTTGCTTGTATTTTTACAAATGTTGTTCAGGAATCCATTATTACGCTAATATGGGTAGTCTCCGCCACTATTTTTCTCATTGTGGAATTAGTTGAGATATTTAGGCTTATTAAGCGGGTTAAACGATTTGGGCTATCAAAGGGTATTTTTATATATGATGTGACACAATGGAGCCGTTTATTTACGTTTGGTATGTTTTATACATTTACATTTAGAAGTTACTTCGGAACAGGCTTACTATCACAAATCCAATCGTTTGTTATCCAAATAGGTGTATGGTTGATTCTTTCACTTATTATATTTGAATTCATATTGAGTATTAAGGGTATAGTAATGAACCATAAGTTAAGCCATGTAAGACTAAGAGGATGACAGATTGATCAGGTGCTGGGCTTTTTTTGCGTTCTCCACAAACTAGGGCTCAGCTGAGAAGCAAGTTGTCGATGTGCCCTCCATTCATGGGGCACTACTCGTTCTTCTGTAATCTGGTTGCCCAGAATAAACCGATTTATTAAAAAAGATGCAACAAGCAGTCGGTGGCATCACATGGTCAATGAATAAGGAAAGAGATAAAGATGGTACCTAAAAGAGGCTTGACCGCCTGGCCAAGCCTCCAATTTTTTTGTTATTACTCCTTCAAGGTTCATTATTCCAATCCCACTTGATTCTTAGAAACAGCTTTATTATCTACAAAGGTTATCGATACAAATTTCTTCTCTAATACATCGTATGCCCACTCTGCTTCAATTAGGGTCTTTCCATCTTCTTTATGCTCCGTGTAGTTACTTGTTTTTTTCCATCGAACAGACTTATTACTTCCTTGTACGTAGTACCACTTTCCCCGTTCTCTGGATCCCCGAGAATGATGCTATCAAAATTGTCTATAGTTACAGCCTCGTTGAAAACTTTCTCTTCTTGCTGGCAGCCTACTAAAAAGAATACAAACCCTAAAACAACAAGTAGAAGGTAGGTTGATTTTTTCTTTATGAAGAACAATAAAATCTACTCCTTTAATGTTATGTATGGATTCTTATTCATTTCATACGATTGAAAGAGTAGTTTTGTTTCATAAAACCGTTCACTACACTCTTTTTATCTATATATTCTCAACCTCAGAAGCCGGAGAAGAAGTATGTTAGCTTTATTTACCTACAGATGATGGATAAAGGTTCTTCAGCTTTTAATTTTATATTCGCTGACAGTAATGGAGCCCGCACTTTCGACATCGTTTCGGATTCTTGAACTTCTATATAACGTTCTTCTGTTCCTGGTAATATTTCAAAGCTCTTCGAGATGAGGTTGTTGCACGCTAATGCTTCCTGATAAAAATGTACATATAGGTATGGCGGTAAGTAAAAATTTACTCATAGAAATCCCTCCTCTATTTATAGGACGTACAATCTCTTTTTTTTGTTTCACCAATAGACAAATAGTCGAAAATTTCTTTAGTTTGATAAAAAGTACTGAAGCATGGTATAAGTGTAAGAGGGCAAAGCTAACTTTGCTTTTTATTTTGGGGTTACATCAGATTTTCTGGTGACCCGATAATGAGAGGGTTTAAATGATGAAAGATAATTTTTGGCGTGAATTACCACGACCGTTTTTTATATTAGCACCAATGGAGGATGTAACAGATGTTGTGTTCCGACATGTAGTGAGTGAAGCTGCTAGGCCGGATGTGTTTTTTACAGAGTTTACAAATACGGAAAGCTATTGTCATCCAAATGGAATGCAAAGTGTTCGCGGCCGTTTGACTTATACAGAAGATGAACAACCGATAGTGGCGCACATTTGGGGAGACAAGCCAGAGTACTTTAGACAAATGAGTATTGGAATGGCGAAAGAAGGGTTCCGTGGTGTGGATATCAATATGGGCTGTCCTGTGAATAATGTCGCACCGAAGGGGAAGGGAAGCGGTCTTATCCGCCGTCCGGACGTTGCAGCAGAGCTTATACAAGCTGCAAAAGCAGGAGGACTACCTGTAAGCGTAAAGACAAGACTTGGTTATTCTGAGCTAGATGAATGGAAGGACTGGTTAACACACCTGTTTCAACAAGACATTGTAAACCTTTCTATTCATCTTCGTACAAGAAAAGAAATGAGCAACGTGGATGCTCATTGGGAATTGATTCCGGAGATTAAGAAGCTTCGTGATGAAGTAGCACCTGATACACTGTTGACGATTAATGGTGATATTCCAGATCGTCAAACAGGTATGGAGCTTGTTGAGAAATACGGTGTGGATGGGGTTATGATTGGACGTGGAATTTTCACCAACCCATTCGCCTTCGAAACAGAAGCAAAAGAACATAGTAGTAAGGAATTACTGGACCTGCTAAGGTTGCATCTTGATCTCTTTGATAAATACTCAACGGAATTTGAACCCCGTCCTTTTAAACCGTTACGTCGATTTTTTAAGATTTATGTCCGTGGGTTCAGAGGGGCAAGTGAATTAAGAAATCAATTGATGGATACAGAATCGACGGATGATGTTCGAGAATTGCTTGAGAGTTTTGAGCGGATGAATGTTGAAGCTAGTACTTTGTAAGGAAGATATTAGGCTTGTTTCCAAGTAAAAACAAGCTAAACCTCACTATGTTTGTTTAGCGTAATAAATAACAGAACAGGAACGGTTGGATGTTCATTTCAGCGGTTCCTGTTTGTTTGCTGATGGATATGTTCAACTAATGCATCTTTTAGTTGAAATTTTTAGTAGATGGAACAACACGCCAGATTGTTACATTATCATTAGACCGACTTTCCTACCAAGACCTGTTTCCAAAAAAAATAAAAATAGGGCCATTTTGAGGAACGAAGAGATTCGCCAAGCTTCTGGGGAATACAAATTGAATAATATATAAGATTACCCAAGACAGAAATGAAACCTCAGTAACAAACCACATCTAGGAGCCAATCCCACCTTCACTCATTCCAGCCCCAAATAAGGCCAATGCGTTAAATGACAATAACAACAGCAGGATAATAATGTTATATATATATGAAATGTTCTCTTACTTAAACTGGATCACTCCAACGAATAAAGATTCATCTTAGTTGATAAATACGAAAAAATAATGTTTATTGAATCGTATCTAACAAGTCCATATCTAAATGTTCGATATCATTCCAACGGTAATACTTTTCTATATGCCATTTTTCTTTTAGTCTTAAGCAGTTGTTTTGCTCCATCCATTTATGTAATTCTTCATATGAATTCATAATTCGATGATTGGCACCTTTATGCCTTAGTACAGCATATCTTTGCGAGGGGACTGTCAATGTTACCATGTCAGTGGGAATATCTTCATACTTCCTCCACTTGAACAGAAACCCAATACCCATCATCTTCAGCCGTTTGATTTTCTACTACAAAGGCTCCATATTGCAGTGAGGGATTTACCACCTGTTTAATTTCCTTGATACGTTCGCTAAGCTTTTGTGAGGCTTTTGGAATTTCTGTTATGTATTGATCACCAGGACATAATACTCGAAAGCCAACTAATTTAAGTTCATCAAGTTCAATAATTTTCTTCTCCATTTCAGTTGTTTCTACCATTTTAATCACTCCTTTACATGTATAGTTTCTACATAAACAGGCACTTCCCTTCTTTTATGGACCTACTGAGAAATTATATGAGTCTTTGATTTAGAACAATAATGTTTATCCATTTTTCAAAAAAGATGAAATAACATAACAATTTATGTCTTAGGAATACTAAGCTTGGAGGTGAAAACAATGCCAAAAAGAAAATCGAATCCAGCAGTAAATGGTTTAGGTTCATCTGAAACAAAAGGGCAAGGAACAACGGTAAGGGAAACGGGGAGAGAGAAGGCAGATTCTTCTAGAAATAAACAAAAGCGTTATTAGGTTTGTTTATTTAGTAATCTGATTTTAGAGAAACTTGTTAGAAGGATGTCCGAATAATTGGGCATCCCCTTTTTTGTTTTTTCCTCTTTATAATGGAATGGACGAAAGTAAAATACATTTCATATGAATCGGATACATGTTAACATGCTAACCAGTGACTAAAAATTGGATTGAAAATATAAAGGAGGTCTTCGTATTTACCCATATCTATTAATGGTTTTTGTCGTTATTTTTTACGCAGGAAACATACTTGTTGGTAAGATGATAAGTGACTTGCCTCCTTTTACAATTGCGTGTATTCGATTAATCATCGCTTTTGTTATTTTGATTCCTATAGCGGCTAAATCTGCATGGAGGTATCGCTTTTCATTTTTGGAGCATAAAGGCCCTTTATTTATTATGACTGTTACTGGAGTCACGTTTTTTAATACATTTATTTATGGTGCATTGCAATTTACGACGGCTACAAACGTATCTGTATTAGAAACGGTTATTCCAGTTATGACGGTCATCTTAAGCATTACTTTTTTAAAAGAAAGACTGAATGGAAGTCAATGGATTGGGATTATAGTGTCTTTTATAGGAGCTATATGGGTCGTAATGAACGGAAGGATTACTGAATTAGCTTCGATAGACTGGAATATTGGGGATGGTATCATGATCGGAGCTATTTTGTCCTGGGCGATTTATTCTATTTACGTAAAAAAGTACATGCATTTATTTCCTTCCTTTGCTTCCCTTTTCGTTATGACTGGGATTTCGGTGATTCTATTATGTCCTATTGTTCTAATAGAATGGTTTATGTTAGGAATTCCTACATTTAGTTTTCCTAATCATCTCGTTTCCTTCATGTATCTAGGGATATTTCCATCCTTCATCGCATTAGTGTTTTATAACCGTGCCGTTGAATTACTTACTCCAGCAAAAGCTTCCTTATTCTTGAACTTTTTGCCTGTCGTAACCATGATAGGGTCTTATTTCTGGTTAGGTGAGACATTAAGTTTAATGAAAGTATTCGGTTCTTTTCTAGTAATTTGTGGTGTATTGGTTACGACACAGTTTAAGGGAAAACGTACAAATGTTGTTGAATATAAAAAAATAAGCTAGGAAAATCTATTAAGCTAGAATCAGCGCGTCAATCCATGAAGGGATTGGCGCATTTTTGTTGAATTCTTTATTCTAACGAGGAGAAATATAGAATTCGGACTACTTAAGAATCAAGATTTCATTGTATGTAAAAAGGTTAAAAAGGGACCTATGCCGTTTTAGAATACAATGGAGATATTGATCGCGCTGGTACTGCTTATGACGAGTTGTATGAATGGATAAGCAATTCCGAATATGATCAAGTTGGTTCATTTGGGTTCGAAATGTATTCTAGAGTTCACTCCCCATCAGAACGAAAAATGGCGATTTTCTACTGCATTTTCTGGTTAGACATACAAAATTGTAGTAATGGAAAGCCAAAAGGAGAGATACGTTGCCTCATATTAAAAATATTGGTCGTTTTTGTTCAACGGATACGAATGGTTTCCTAATAAACGACTCCAGCAAAAAGAATATTAAAACGGAATTCTATAATCTAGTAGAAGATGTGATAGAAGGTTACCGAAAGCATTTAGGCTCTGATTTACATAGTGTCTATATTAGGGGGTCAATACCCCGCGGATTAGGCATAAAGGGTGTATCAGACTTAGATACAATTGCAATCACAAATAAAAAGATAAGTAGAATGGAATTAACATGGGTAGATAAAACGGAACGAGAATTAAACATAAAGTATCCGGATGTAAATGGAGTGGAGTTTAGTTTCTATTGCTTGAAAGATATATTAGAAACCAGTCATTTTTCTATCATACCATTTATGATTAAAACTCATAGCGTTTGTGTGTATGGAGAAAATGTAAGTTTACAATTACCTGATTATAAAGCGGATAAAACAGTTGGTAACGATCATCTTGTGAACTTGAAAAAACAAATTCAACAAGCAAAGGATGATCTTGAAGGGAATGAAGACAAGGAAGATATTCTGGATTGTTGTGGATGGATTATGAAAATCATTGTCCGGGCAGGGCTAGCACTTGTAATAGAGAAAGAAAACAAATACACAAGAGACTTATACCCGGCATATAGATTATTTTCTAAACATTATCCAGAGCAGGAGCTTAACATGAAAAAAGCCGTTCATTATGCGATTAATCCGACCATGGATACGACTGTTATTCTTGAGTTTTTAAATGAAATGGGGGAATGGATGATCAATGAGTCTGAAAAATGGTTGCAAGATTACAATCCTAACAGGGTGAGTCATCTAACATTATAGGAGTAAATAAAGGGGAGAGACTAATGTCAAAGACTATCTATTGCGATAAGTGTTTAAAAGAAATTAAGGTAAGAGATGATTTGGTAACCTCAACATTATTATTTGAGGTTATTCCGTATCATGAAGATTGTTATACGAAGGACTTAAAAGGTATTAAAACACTTTTTTTAGACAACCAACCATTGAATGGTTTTTCTGGTAATGTACTATTTTTTCTTGCAATCATTATAGCTATTGGCTGGATAGTGATTGCGGAAGGTTCTTTAAAATGGCTATCCCTATTAGCTATCGTACCGATTGGGTATAGACTATACTCTTACTATAATTTTGAACGGTATATTCCAAGTTAGTCTTTTCAACGTGCAAAAAAAAGGAACGTAGGAATTATTATTCCTCGTTCCTTTATTATTAAAGTAGTATTTTCACGTTCAAACATTGAGTGAAGAGCTTCTTCAATCCCATCTAAAATGCGCCAGAGCCGCCTCCGCCACCTCCAACGCCGGCACCTCCACCGGAAACAGAACTTCCTCCGGTTGCCGCTGACACTGTATTATCGGCTTCCTGGAAGTTGCTTGAAATGGTGCTCGCGATTAACATTAGAAAAATAATGTCGTTGTTTGAAGTAGAATGAAACCCGTCGTTTGCAGTAGGAATATTGTGCAATAGTGTTTCATTTTTCTTCAGCATCCCCTTATTGTTTGTACCAATGGCATAAATGACTGCTTGCATTTGTTCATCCGTCATCCATTCATTCCATTGCTTCGTGTCCATGTTATGGTAATGAGAACTGAACTGATCCCAATAATATTTGATTCTAGCTCCTTTTAATGTTCGAGGCTGATATATCAAAGCAAAGATGAATAAGAAACCACTTAGCAATATCGAAAAGAACATCCACATGAATAAGTCGTGTACACCAAAGAGAATGGTGAATGCAATAAGCAGTAAACTCCCTAAAGCTACGGTCCAACGTAAGGTGACTTTCTGATCTACCAATGAGTGCTCTTTTATTTCCGCTTTTATTGCTTTATACCATTTCGAGAAATGATCATGATAGGATTGGTGATTTTTTTTATCCTTTGTGTACGTTTCAAGGGTATCAAGTGAGAACCTTCCGTCTTTCCCGATCTTATAAAAAAGCCATTGAATGAACAGTTCTTCGTGGTGATAATCGGTGGAATGGTTCACTACTACAAATTCACGCTCATTTTTTCGTTCCACCAATCCTTTCCGGACTAAATCTAGTAATGCTGCTGAAAGCAAGTCTCCATTTGCAGCCATACTTTTCATATAAAGTATAGTCGCTGGTAAACTCATTTCTTGGTTTGGTAGACGAGAATGTTGTATAGAGTTACGCGCTACCTCCCATAATATCGCTCGTCTTTTTCTCCAAGCTGTAATAAGTAAAATCAATAAAGAAACAGCGAACGCTCCAACCACATAAGGTGCAAACCCTCTTAGAAAGTCTTGCCTATTCTCGTACGCGGCCATTTTTTTCTCATAGGCCTCAATCTCTGCTGTTATATCATCCCGAATTGTTTTCCCTTCGATAACGGTGGCGCTTGGAAATAAGGTTGCATCATAGGCGACTCTAATGTCTCCGTTTTCCTCGCTTTCCACTTCTCCTAGGGCAAAGTGAACCATGCCATCCTTTGTCGATTGAACTGTGCCTTCTGCTTCATCGTACCCAATTGCAAGTACGTCGTCAGTTGATTGGGGTGGATGAATATAAATGTCCATATTTTCATACGTAGATTCATTACTGCTATCGAAAAATGGCCAATAAAACTGTCCTAAATCTGTATATATTTCCATTCCGTTGTCAATTGTATAAGAAAGATCGATGGTGATTGTTTCGTCAGATCCACCACGATAAATTTTATAAAGGTTTTCCTCTTGCTTTATTTTTAATGATTGGTTATTTTCAAATGCCTGAACGTTTTCAATGAGACTATGTTCTTTAGGGATTAGCGTACGAGTGATGCCATTAAAATCTCCGTCAAATTGGTAGGTGTGTTGTTCCTTCACTTGAACGTCTCCGTTTTCTTGTAGGAAAGCATCAATCTTTGTATGTTCGATTGTATAATCAACAGCTAATACTTTAGTAGGTATGAATAATAAAATAGAAAAAACTAATGCCAATACTATCGTCCATTTTTTCATAAGTTCGACTCCTCTCCTTCTTTATATACGGAAGAAAGTCATGAAAAGTTTCAGCATTGCTAATAGGTTGGGCGTAAAAGCAAAATTGAAATGTAAGCAGAAAGCTTGGTGTGAGAGAAGGAGTCCTATAAGATAAAGGGAGAAACGTTTATACGTAATCGTTTCGATTCATCCATTCAAATAAATGGGAGGGTACATATGGAACATAATGTTTTTGAACAAATGGCCCAAAAATACGATACCGAAGAAAGAAAAAAATTAGCTAAAGTTATAGTGGATGAAGTAAGGTCAGAATTACAAAACAGTAAATCAAAATCTCTTATCGATTATGGGAGCGGTACTGGTTTGGTTAGTTTAAAACTGATAGATTTAGTAGATTCTATTGTGTTGGTGGATTCCTCAAAACAAATGCTGGAGGTTGCGAAAGCGAAAATTGAGAACAACGGAATTACTAATGCAGCCGTACGTTATTCAGATTTTACTCAAGAAACTCCTGAACTTAAAGCAGATATCGTGTTCATGTCCTTAGTCCTTCTTCACATTCCAGATACGAAGCAGATTTTACAGGAATTGTTTAACATCTTACATGAAGATGGAAAGCTAATCATTGTAGATTTTGATAAAAACGATAAAATCAATCACCCGAAAGTGCATAATGGTTTTTCCCATGAAGAACTGAAAGAAAGATTATCCGAAGTTGGTTTTAAAGGTACGGAGATTAAGACATTCCATCATGGAGAGCGTATTTTTATGAAACAAGATGCCTCTATGTTTATAGCTAGTAGTATCAAATAATTTTGTGGCATGTAAAAGGAGGGTTTTTAGATGAAAATAGAGGTCAGTGAAAAAGCTTTACGTTGGTTTCAAGAGGAAGTTGGTTTAGAAAATGGGGATAAAGTACGGTTTTTTACACAAATATATGGAACAAGTCCCATTCGAGAAGGGTATGGACTTGCTTTTACAATAGATAGTGATTCGAAGGAAGCGGCCGCTCATACGGTTTCTGATGGTATTACTTTTTTTGTGAATGAGACAGACGTATGGTTTTTTGATGACTATAATTTGTATGTAGATTATGACGAGGCAAAGGATGAGGTGGAATATAGGTATATAAAGCCTTAAATGAATTACCATTTGTAAAATACTTAAACAATTAAGTGCATAGTGGTACTAAACCTTAAAAGTCGGATGTTTGACTCTGACTTTTAAGGTTTTTTATAGGAAATCATGATTTTAGTGACTCTTTATTAGTACAAAAACCAGTATTTGATAGAGGTAAAAGAGCCCTTCCGCCTTTTTATCAATGCGTATTATTAAGATATTGCTCTATTAGGGCGAGGCGATTCTATTTTTCTAATAGGGTACTAGCCAAAAGAAGTAACTTTCATTACTTTTATCTAATCCATGCATCGGAAAATCCATACTATATTAAGGTAAGTAATGATTTAATAGAATGGAGGAAGTTGAATGAAACTTTATTTAGATCCGGGTCATGGAGGTTCAGATCCAGGTGCTTTAGGGAACGGAATACAAGAGAAAGACATTGTGTTAGATATTGCTTTGAGGATTCGTTCCATATTACTAAATGACTATGAAAATGTGCAAGTGAATATGAGTCGTACGAATGACTCGACAGTAAGTTTAAGTCAACGAACTGACCAAGCAAATAGCTGGGGAGCCGACTATTTTTTATCCATTCATTGTAATGCATTCAATGGAACTGCTCAAGGATATGAAGACTATATTCATAGTAACTTATCTAGTTCTTCTCCTACAGCAGGCTATCAAGATATCATTCACTCGGAAGTGACACAAGTCAATCAACTCCAAGACCGAGGACAAAAACAGGCAAATTTTCATGTGTTAAGGGAAACCGTAATGCCTGCACTATTAACAGAGAATGGGTTCATTGACAATAGCCATGATGCTGCGCTAATGAAGGATCCATCATGGCGTCAAAGAGTTGCCCAAGGACATGTTAATGGTTTAGAAAAGGCATTTTCCCTTAAGAGAAAACCAGATGAGAATGTAGGAGTAGTGTATAAAGTAATTGCTGGCGCTTTCAAGTCGAAAGACAATGCCGATTCTCGTTCCACACTCTTGGAATCCAAAGGAATAGAATCCATTGTAAACACGGTTGTGATTTCTGGCGAGACATGGTATAGAGTCCAAGCTGGTGCCTTTTCAATTCGAGAAAACGCAGAGAAACGTTTAGTAGAGGTGCAGCATGCAGGGATTCAAGATGCCTATATCATTACCGAAAACAGCAATACAAACCAAGTTCAGACTTCTGGCTATTCGATACTGGGTCAGACTTTCCTATCACCAGTACAGATGAACGAGTATGTAAAAACAATAAATCCCCAAGCAATAGAAATTGCTCAATATTATCATGCATTGGGAACGTATTATGGAATTCGCGGGGATATTGCGTTTGCTCAGGCTATGCATGAGACGGATTTTCTTCGGTTTACTGGTATTGTCCATTCAAGTCAAAACAACTTCTGCGGGCTAGGTGCAACAGGACCTGATAATCCTGGAGCAAGCTTCGCTACACCGGAAGAAGGTGTTCTTGCTCATATACAACATTTATATGCTTATGCATCTACGAACTCGTTACCAGGGAAATACGATCTTGTTGATCCACGCTTTGACTTAGTTCAGAGGGGATCAGCGTCAACATGGACGGAGTTAAATGGAAAATGGGCTGTACCGGGAACCAACTATGGTCAATCCATCTTAGATTTGTATGGAAGAATGATTACAGCTGCCATTGATAACCTAAATCGAATTCTAGGAGTAATAGAATGATTTTATAGTATCTTGCCCTTTTTACTAGATTCTGAACGTATTCATCATTCACTTTTCTGAAAGTTTCGTAAGATATCTTGTACGAAATTTCAAGAAAGGAATGAGAGTTTATGTTTGGTTACTCGGTAATTCAGCTTGTTCGTGAAATGGGAGATAAGGTTGATCGGGACATCCGTCAAGAGCTCGTTCGATTCTATCAACCATTTCGGAGAGTTCCATGTTTTTTACACCGGCCATTCGAACGTTTAAGGAAAAAAACAAAGCGGCTACCAGTAATAATAGAGTTCGAGGATGGGACGTTCGACTTTGGACTTGGTGATATGAAAAGTGTGAGATGTAAAACACGGTCAGAGTTTCCTTCCATTTCTTGTTGTTCTACTAAGGTATCCGTAGAAAAGATTGAGCATTTACTAAGAAACTCCTCCAATATTAAAAAAATTCATTACGATAGAAAAGTGACGACATTACTTGATGTAGCATCTCCATCCATCCATTCCGATCAGTTAAAGCAATCTGGTTTGACAGGGAAGGATGTAAATATTGCAATAGTTGATACAGGAATATATCCACACCGTGATTTACAAGGAAGAATCATAGCCTTTAAGGATTTTATTAATAACCGAACAGAAGCCTATGATGATAATGGTCATGGTACTCATTGCGCAGGAGACGCAGCAGGAAATGGTCTTTCATCTAATGGAAAGTATCAAGCTCCAGCACCGGAGGCTAACCTTATAGGGGTTAAAGTACTTGATAAAATGGGGTCGGGATCGCTTTCC
This sequence comes from Radiobacillus deserti, assembly GCF_007301515.1. GTDB lineage: Bacteria > Bacillota > Bacilli > Bacillales > Amphibacillaceae > Radiobacillus > Radiobacillus deserti. Next base: position 2,595,478 of record NZ_CP041666.1, on the reverse strand, counting down.
ACCGTCATATCAGGTGTGGAATGGTGTATTCAAAATAAATCTTCTTTTAATATTAATGTCCTTTCGTTATCACTAGGTTCTGATGCCACACAATCTGCCGAAGACGACCCAGTAGTGAAAGCAGTAAACAAGGCTTGGGATAACGGAATAGTCGTTTGCGTAGCTGCTGGTAACTCAGGTCCATCACCAGAAACCATTGCAAGTCCTGGAATAAGTCAAAAGGTCATTACGGTAGGGGCAACAAATGATAATAATACGGTTGATCGTTCGGACGATGTAGTGGCTGATTTTTCAAGTCGAGGACCAACAATTGATGGATTAACTAAACCGGACCTGCTAACTCCAGGTGTAAATATTATTTCCCTACGCTCTCCTAGGTCGTATATTGATAAAACAAATCCACAGTTCCGTGTGGATACGAATTATATGTCCTTATCAGGAACTTCAATGGCCACACCAATATGCGCAGGTGTCGTTGCACAACTCCTCCAAAAACAACCAACTCTATCTCCAGATCAAGTAAAACAGCAACTCATTCAAGCATGTGAAGACATGGGACAACCACCTAATGTTCAAGGACATGGGTATTTAAATGCTGAAAATCTATTCTAACCGGATTATGAAAAAGGAGAGGGTTTAAATCCCTCTCCCTCATAATAGGGTTACATACAAATTTATTTTCAGAAAGGAACAATACTAATAATAGAGTACATTTACTTTTTTACATTTGCTACATACTTCATAGAGTTGATTCCCTTTAAAATGGTGATTACAATTTTGCTGTATACGGTTTATACAATTCTCTAAATACGATAGGCGAGATTTTAATGAATTCATTTCCTCTTCAATTTCATGGATATTCATCGTATAACCTCCAATTAATACTATTGGTATAACTTACTTCCTGATTCTTTAAATTCGTTCGCTTTTTCTTTCATCCCTTTCTCAATCGCTTCTTTTGTGTCGAGCTTGTTCTCTTTAGCATAATTCCGTATATCTTGAGATATTCTCATACTGCAAAACTTAGGTCCACACATAGAACAAAAGTGTGCTGTTTTCGCTCCTTCTGCAGGTAGTGTTTCATCATGATATTCTAATGCACGCTCCGGATCTAACGATAAGTTAAATTGATCTCGCCAACGGAATTCGAAGCGGGCTTTTGATAAGGCATCATCTCTTTTGTGTGCTCCAGGATGTCCTTTTGCTAAATCGGCAGCATGGGCGGCAATTTTATAGGTAATCACACCTTCTCGCACATCATCTCGGTTTGGTAACCCTAAGTGTTCTTTCGGTGTAACATAACAAAGCATAGCCGTACCGTACCAACCAATCATGGCAGCCCCAATTGCCGACGTAATGTGATCATAACCGGGAGCTATATCAGTGGTCAGTGGACCTAGTGTATAAAAAGGTGCTTCTTGGCACACCTCAAGTTGTTTATCCATATTTTCTTTAATTAGGTGCATAGGGACATGACCGGGGCCTTCTACCATCACTTGCACGTCGTGTTCCCAAGCAATCTTAGTTAGTTCTCCAAGCGTCTCTAATTCTGCAAACTGTGCTTCATCATTTGCATCTGCAATGGATCCAGGACGTAACCCATCTCCTAGAGAAAATGCAACATCATAGGTTTTCATAATTTCACATATTTCTTCAAAATGGGTATATAGAAAGCTTTCTTTATGGTGATAGAGACACCATTGAGCCATGATAGATCCACCTCTGGATACAATACCGGTTAATCGTTTCGCTGTTAATGGTACATACCGTAAAAGAACTCCTGCGTGAATGGTGAAGTAGTCCACACCCTGCTCAGCTTGTTCTATTAACGTATCCCGATAAATATCCCATGTTAAATGTTCAGCAACTCCATTTACTTTTTCAAGAGCTTGATATATAGGAACAGTGCCTACTGGGACAGCTGCATTTCGAATAATCCATTCACGTGTTGTATGAATATTTTTACCTGTTGAGAGATCCATAATAGTATCGGCACCCCATCGTGTTGCCCAGGTCATTTTTTCAACTTCTTCTTCAATGGAAGAGGAGACAGCTGAATTCCCGATGTTTGCGTTAATTTTTACGTGGAAATTGCGGCCAATAATCATCGGTTCTGTTTCCGGATGATTAATATTAGAAGGAATTATTGCCCGACCACGTGCTACCTCATCACGAACAAACTCTGGTGTCACATTTTCTCTTATTGCAATAAACTCCATTTCTGGAGTAATGATTCCTTTCTTAGCATAGTGGAGTTGTGTCACATTTTGGCCCTCTTTGGCACGTAACGGTTTTCTGCTTAAGCCGGGAAATACTTTATGGTTTGTACGAGGGTCGTTCTCATCCTTAAAACCGTTATCTTCCGGTTTCAGCGCTCGCCCTTCATATTCCTCTACATCTTCTCTTTGCTGAATCCATCTACTTCTAAGAGCTGGAAGTCCTTTTGCAATATCGACTGAATAATTACTATCTGTGTAAGGACCGCTAGTATCATAAACACGAACTGGTAAATTCTCTTCTTCGCCAAACGTACCTGTAGTCGGACTCAATTCAATTTCACGCATTGGTACTTTAATGTCTGGTGTGGAGCCTTCCACATATACTTTTTTACTACCTGAAAAGCTAGACATAATGGAAATGTTTTGTTCATTTAATGAGGATGCTGGCATAACAATAATCTCTCCCTTTTTTAAAATAATGAAGGGACAAGATCTAGAACATATTAAGTGGATAAAATCGTAGAAATACATAAAAAAGCCGGATCCATATATGGAAGGACCCGGCTTTATATGTAGAAGTTTATGTATATCCTAAAATCTTTTTAACTTCCCCACGCTGGTATGATCCAGATCAGGTCCAAAGAGTCAGGAAACTTTAACGCGTTTCCTTCTCAGCCCAAGCTTATTGGGCTCCCCTAGTTATTTATATTTTGTTCTCCGTCATTATACTAAAGATCAAAGAAATATAAAAGGTTATTTTTACAGAAAAGGAAGATATCGGTATGTTTATCGCTTTTTTTCCTTAGTATAGGCTTAATTTTATGTTGTTTATTATGGGTTTATTCACATAAATAGTTAAGTCAAGTTGTTATACTTTGAGGGAGTATTCGGAACATGTGATATTTTATCTGCTTAATTTTGATGCTAAATGAACTCGTTCCTATTCCAACGTAAAGTCATTAATTAGACAGAAGACAAGTGATTTGAATGGGGAAGGAGAGTCATTTAATATGGATGATGACTACAATAAATCCATTAGAAGGTGGAATCAAACATGGAGTATGTAAAGCTTGGAAATACCGGTTTAGATGTATCACGGCTTTGCTTAGGAACGATGGGGTTTGGAGCACCAGAGCGGTTTCATCATAAATGGGTGCTAGATGAAGAACATAGTCGTCCCATTATTAAAAAAGCACTAGAGTTAGGGATTAATTTTTTTGATACAGCCAATATGTATTCGTACGGAGCAAATGAAGAAATTGTAGGTCGCGCTTTAAAGGATTTTGCAAATCGAGACGAAGTCGTACTCGCAACTAAGGTGTATTATCGAATGCACGAAGGCCCAAATGGTGCTGGGCTTTCTCGAAAGGCCATTATGAGCGAAATTGATAAAAGTCTGGAACGACTAGGAACGGATTATGTGGACCTTTATATTATTCATCGTTGGGATTATAGCACTCCAATTGAAGAAACAATGGAAGCTTTACATGATGTAGTAAAATCCGGAAAAGCAAGATACATTGGTGCTTCTGCGATGTATGCATGGCAATTTCTAAAGGCAAATCATGTTGCGGAGAAAAACGGCTGGACAAAATTCGTATCCATGCAGAACCATCTAAACCTTTTATATCGGGAGGAAGAGAGGGAGATGCTTCCACTGTGTAAGGAAGAAAAAATTGCCGTTACACCATTTAGTCCCCTTGCATCGGGAAGATTAACACGTGATTGGTCAGAAACCACGCAGCGATCAGAAACGGATCAGATTCAAAAAGCCATCTATGATGCTACGGCAGATAATGATCGAGAAATCGTAGAACGTGTAGCTGAACTGGCAGAGAAGCATGGTGTTCCACGTGTTCAAATTGCACTTGCTTGGTTGCTACAGAAAGATTCTGTTACCGCTCCTATCGTTGGGGCAACGAAACTATCTCATCTTGATAGTGCAGTAGCTTCTCTTTCCATAACCTTAACACCGGAAGAGGTATTGTATTTAGAAGAGCCGTATGTTCCTCACCAAATACTTGGTCATGAATAAAAAAGGTAAGGTATTGAAGAGTCCAATTTCTTGTGGAATTGGACTTTTCAATAGTGATTTTTAATAGCATTTCGAATTGAAGTTCATATAAAAACTCCTAACCAAATCCCATTAATCATTGCCATTAACAAAATCACTTTTTCATGAGCAGAAACTTGCTCATCGTCCTCTACATTCATCATCACCACTAAAAGTATAGAAATCCCTACAAAAAAGAATACACCTATCATGGCCCATAAGCGGTCTATTCCTAACCAAATCGAACATAAAGCCGTTATTCCAAAAGAAATTATAGCAGGTAGACGGGAGTATTTTGGACCGAATTTTTGCATAAACCAAACGACACTTGTCTTTTTAACGGGGGTAGCTTGCTGGTCTGCGTACCGATCTGGTATATGATGAACCATAATCCAAGCAATGCAGAATAAAGCGTTTATGAGTGCATTTTGAATTACCCACTCCGGTATAGAATCTAAAGCTAACCATGCTCCAGCTATTCCCAGTGCGAATACAGAAGGAAAGGTGGATATCCATTCGCCGGTAAAAGGTCGATAACTAAATTGGAAGGGTGGCAAGGAATAAGAGACCGCTCCCCATAATCCAATCAATAGAAGCACAGCAAGCTTTTCAAAACCTAATAAAAGAAATCCAACTACTCCTAGTACTAAGAATGGTAAGTAACTGCTTTCCGAGTTGCCATAATGACTCCTCATCTAAAAGACCTGATTGAATCACTCCACTCCCACCTGATAAGATACCAGGACTATGTAAATCCGTTCCAGACCTATGATCTGCCCAATCATTTAATAAATGAGTAAGCAATCCATGAACAATAAAAGCAGCGAACAGCAGCAGCCCTAAAATCGAATATAACGTATTAGCAGGGATCGAATAATACAAATACAACGGTAAAACAGTAGAAATAATAGTCGTGAAGCTAGATGCCACAACCGCAACCATCCTCAACAAAATCCAACCAGCCTTCATATGCGCAACAAACGAACTACCCCTCATACAGTGCCTGTCACCACCCGAATTTTCTTGTTTCACAAAATGTTTCACGAATCAATGATGAATTATCACAGGTCTTCAATATTGCCACGTTAAGTAAATCAAATAACATTTTCCTGTTCAGGACTTTACAACAAAAAACCACCTATTGTGGTTTTTTAGTCACGCATTGCCCCCGCCTCTCGAGAAGTCATAGCTCCTTCTCCGCGGCTTACATCTTTTCGAATATCTTGTTTGACCTTTTGCGGATTTGTTCCAGAGACATTAAATCTCACATTAGTATCTACATTATTTTTATTTTGCTTCATAACTTCCTCCTTGATTTACTTTCATTTTATTAATAATATTTACAAAAACATCTTACTTATGTTTCAGGATTTATTTTGTTTCAAATATGTTGTAAACACAACAAAAACAAGTTAAACTGATTTTATATTGCATTTACAACAATTATGCTGAGGAGTTTAAATATGAAGGAAATTTTACGTGAAATTGGGATGATTGCTAGAGCCTTAGATTCTATAAGTAATATAGAATTTAAAGAATATGCTCTTACTAAGGGACAGTATTTGTATATTGTAAGGATTTGCGAGAACCCAGGAATTATCCAAGAAAAGTTGGCAGAAATGATTAAAGTAGATCGTACAACAACCGCCCGTGCTATAAAAAAACTTGAAATCAATGGCTTCATTGAAAAGAAAGAGGATGAACATAACAAAAAAATAAAAAAAATATTTCCAACAGAGAAAGGTAAGGAAGTTTACCCACTTATTATTAGAGAAAATGATTATTCCAACAATATTGCACTAGAAGGATTTTCTGAAAAAGAAGTAGAAACCATCTCTAACCTTCTTAAAAAAGTAAGGATGAATATCGAAAAAGACTGGGAATGGGTGAAAAAAGGATACAAAAGAAACTACTGATAGGAGTAATGTTAGAAATGACTATAGCTCTAAGCAAATGTAGATTGGAAGATTCTCATAAGCTTCAAGAAATTAGTATAGAAACATTTCATGAGACATTTACAAATCAAAATTCACCTGAAAATATGAGAGCATATATTGAAAAAGCATTTCATCTAAGTCAGTTGAATTTGGAACTAACCAACCCAGCCTCTAAATTCTTTTTTGTTTATTACAATCATGACGTTGCTGGATATTTAAAAGTAAATGTCGATGGTGCTCAGTCGGAAGATATGGGAGCTGAGTCGTTTGAGATAGAAAGGATTTATATCAAGAAAAAATTCCAAAAGCTTGGATTAGGAAAATTTCTACTAAATAAGGCACTTGAAATGGCAAAGGAATATGGAAAGGAAAAAGTTTGGCTAGGTGTCTGGGAAAAGAACGAGAATGCGATTGCATTTTATAAGAAGATGGGATTTGTTCAGACCGGAGCACACTCATTCCATATGGGAGATGAGGAACAAACGGACTTCATAATGACCAAACCATTGAAGTGATTTTTCAATCAATTGGAGAGGAGAAGCAAATGTTAAAAAGAAAAATAATTGCAACCTTACTAGCAACGCCATTATCCTTATTGTTTATCTTTGCCGTCTTTTTCGGTGAATGGAGCCAGCCGCTAGAACTATTAGGAATGTCTATCTTTTATAGTTTCTTTGTTTCCCCATTTTATTTATTGTACGGACTACCAATTACCTTCTTATCAGATTATATAGGTAAGCGATTATTAGGAAAAAAGCGGATTATACAATCATTCGTTATTCATGTGTTGTTCGGTGCATTGTTTGGTCTTTTCTTTCCAAGTCATGCGACGCTTTTAATTGCGGGAAGAGAGATAGATACATTTGTTATATTTGGCTCGATTTCCGGGGTATCCTATTGGATTATAGATGAAATGCTACGCTGTTGTTTAAAAAATGGAGAACCAAGATTTTTAAGTTTTCGTTATTGTTTAAATAAGGTTAAACCATAACCCTGTATGGTTATGGTTCATTTTACTTGAATAATAATGAATTCGCCTCAAAAACTAACCTGAGGTGATGACCATGAAAAGAATGATTGTAGTGTTTGTAGTTATGTTTTCGCTTGTTAGTCACTATACCTTTGCTTATTCAAAAACGATAAACGAAGCGGATACGGAATTGTGTGACACGCTACAATATGCCCTTATTAATAGTCTTAGGAATCCAATAGATAAAGCCATAAATGAAATTTATAAAGAGGATGATGATGCACCAGAGCTGCTGTCATGGGCTTCTTATCAAACAGAAATAGTGAAAATAAAACAGTCTAATGGTGTAGGTGGCATCTATGAAATCACACTCAAAGTGATGCCGTACTACGGTGCGCATAATACGTACGGAGAAGATATTATTGTAGTGAATTCGGCCGGAAAGCTAATAGATTATGAACATCTAAAAACATATCCAAGAATTGATTATAACTAATCTAGAAAGAGTATGACAAAATGAAAAGCAACTGCTTAATCACATTAAGTGAATAGCTAGGTATATTCTTTTAGACTAGGCTTTCGTAACTTTAAAATTTAATATTGGAAGCTAAGCAGCATAATAAAGGGTTGTCCATCAAGACGACCCTTTTCCTATTGAAGTCAATAATCAAAAGGGATTATATGCTAAAATAAATGAACAGAAAAAATAAATGAGAACTGATCTTTCAAGTAAAATAATGAAAAAAAGTAGGGAATAACGTTGGAGTTTTTTACCACACATTTAATCATGATTGCAGTATTTATCTTAATCATCCATTCCATCGAAACGTTAGCTTATTCTGTACGCCTATCAGGAGCAAGAGTGAAGCTATTGGCCTCAGCTCTATCGTTATTCAATGTAATGGTGATGGTTTCTAGACTAGCAAATATGATGCAGCAGCCTTTTACAGGAAGTTTAATTGATAATGCACCGAAAGAAAATGCTCTCGAATTCGTTGAAGTTCAATATCGAGTATTAATTGGTTCCGCAACCTTAGGAACAATCATCGGTTTACTTTTATTACCGACCTTTATTGCCGTTTTTTCAAGATCGATTATTCATTTGGCAGAGGAACGGGGTTCCATTCCAGCTTTATTGAAAAAAGGATTTACCATCGCTTACTTAAAGCGTGCTAAAAAACATATACATTTACCCAGATTTAGTTATATTAAAGGGATGAGCTGGCGCGACATACCGATAAAATTGTTTTGCATAAATATGATAATCACAGCTGTTTACACAATAGGTGTGCTTTCTGCATTGTATGCAGCATTGTTAACGCCAGAAAGAGCCACAACAGCCGTAATGGCCTCAGGTTTAATCAACGGGATTGCCACAATTTTATTATTAATCGTCTTTATTGATCCTAAAATATCGATTCTCGCAGACGATGTCATTAATCAAAAAGGAAGCTATGTGAGCTTGAAAAATGCTTCTATTATGATGGTAACATCGAGGCTATTAGGAACCCTTTTGGCACAATTATTATTTATTCCTGGTGCAAAATATATTGCTTGGTTTACTCAGTTCATTGTGTAGTATGTATCGTATAAGTTAATCAACATCATATATTCCGTTGAAGTACCGAATCAGCTGACGACATAGAATACTAAACGCAGTAATGAAGACAAAAAATCTAATTAAAAAGCAGACCGTGGTTACACACGGTCTGCTTTCATGTTCTATTTCGATTAGATGGTATATCGCTTCAATAAAGTGCTTAATTCTTGATTTAATTCTGTTAATTTTTCTGCAGAGGTTGCGACATTGGCAATTGCATTAATTTGTTCATCAATGGGATGAGGTAATTTCTTGTACGGATGCCGCTGTCTCTTCAGATACACTGGAGGCATTTTCAACGCCTTCGCTCATCTGTTTATTGTAGGTTGTCATCGCATCCATTTCATTATTTACAGCTAGTAACGCATCTGCAATTTGCTTAATAGAAGAAGACATTTGGTTGAATTTACTTTGTGTTAGAATAACATCATCATTTAATCTTTCCGCCGTTTTCATGGTTCCTTCCACTGTTTCTACTGTTTTCGTTGTCTCCGAAACGATAGTGGAAACAACTTCTTGTACTTGGTGTGTCGCATCCTTCGATTGTTCGGCTAATTTTCTTATCTCATCTGCAACAACAGAGAAACCTTTCCCGTACTCACCTGCTCTTGCAGCCTCAATACTGGCATTTAGAGCTAACAGGTTTGTCTCTTCAGCAATGCTTTCAATCGTTTCCATCACTTGAGTAATTTGCTTCGTTTTACTATTTAGGTTTTTAATTTCATCACTAATTTCTTGCGAGGCAGTCAACGAATCAGCATTCGATTTCTGTAATTGTTGAACTACTTCAATTCCCTCGTTAGAAATCTCCTCTGCGTTCGTAGTAATGTCATGCATGGATTTACTATGGTTTTCCATTGTTTTAATAGAACTGGTTAATAGCTCAACTCTTCTGTTTATCTCTTCCAAATCATTCGCTTGTTCCTGTGTTCCCCTAGCGATTTCGGTTATTGCTCCACCAACCTCATCACTACTAGCTGAAGTTTCTTCTGAAATAGCAGATAAATCAGTTGCTGAATCTAGTAAATGTTCACTAGTGTTCTTAACTTTTTCGATTAGCGTACGTAACTCACCTGACATTTTATTGAAAGCAAAGGCTAATTGTCCGATTTCATCGTTTGATTCTGGTAGATTTGTTACCTTTACATGACCATCTGCTATTTGGGTGGACGCTTCCGCAACATCTTTTAACATGTTAATCCTCTTGCGGATAGCTAAGTAAAAGACAAGTGTACTTAGTATAATAAGTCCAACAGTTGAACCAAAGATAATATATGCTAAAAGGTGTAGACCTTCGTAAAATTCATCTTGAAATACCGCAATACCAATTGTCCAACCCCAAGGCTCGTAATATTCTGTATAGGCTATTTTATCTCTAAAGGATCCATCTGATTGTTCATCAGAATAGACAACATAACGATCTGCTACGTTTTCTGACTTACCACCTGCAACAATTCGTTCACGATTACTTCTATTTTGTTCGTCTGCAGGGGCTCCGCCTACTTTAGAAGGATGGAGTTGTAACACTAAATCCTCGTCATATGCTAAAACGTATCCTTTATCTTTATATGTAAAACGTGTCTGTTGATAGTCGTACTCCCCATCTTTGTTTAAAGGTCCGTTAAGAAGGGTTCTTGCTTCCTCTTTTCCTTCCTCTAGTGTTATTTCACCGTTCTCGACTCGCGTATTAATCATTTCAATTGCAGAATACGCTCCATTTACGACACTTTGTAGATTCCTTTTACCAGACTCTAAAAGTTGATTTTTGGCAACAAAATAACTAGTGGTACCAATAATCCCCACTGTCACAATAATAATTATTGTAATCAAGAGCATAAGTTTTGTAGAGATGCTTGATATTCGTATCTTTTTCTTCATTTGTTTCCCTCCTATTTTACACATTCCCTCTTTTATCGACAAAATAATATATATTTCAACATATTTCGTTATAAATTCTCAATATTATAGTATATTTGTTTTCTATTTCACTTCTGGATTCTAATGAGAAAAGTAAGTTTCATTCAATCACTTATTGAACAATCTCCACTTGGAGCATTAGTTAATCTGTACATTGACTAAAGAGAATGACGACAATCGTTTTGGTTATGATTTTTTGAGGGAAATTTTATCCTTTTTTGTAAACTTATTAAATATAAAAACGTCTAACTTATGTAGGGGGAGGGATACATGAAAGAGCCAATCAATAGCGAGGAGTTAAACAAGGAGCTTCGCATAGTATTTCACTATTTGTTGAAAAAAGGAATATCTCATACAGATGCTCAGGATGCAGTTCAAGAAACTGCCTATAAATATCTTAAATATTATCATTCTATTCGGTCTGCAAAAGTAAGAAGTTGGTTGATGAGAGTTTCGTTAAATTATTACTATGATCAATGTAGAAAAAATAAAAAATACATATTCAATGTGGAAGAAAGATTAAATAAGGAAGAAGGTGGTGAACTACCTGAAAGCATACTCCTGGACAAAGAAGGTTCGGAGGAGTTCTATCATCTGCTTTCCAGGCTGAAACCGCTTTTTTCAGAACTTCTTATTTTAAAATATGTGTTTGAATTTTCTTATAAGGAGATTTCGGAGCTACTAGGAATAAACGTAAGCTCAGTCAAAACCAATTTATTCCGAGCTAGGAAAAAGCTAATGAGCATTTATGAGAAAGGAGGACTAGAATGAGTGAAAAAAATATAGATTCTTCTGACCATGAAGAAATGGACTTTGTAAGTAGCTCCATATTTCAAAAAAGTATGAAGAAGGCTAAATGGAAACAGATTAGTTTATTCTTCTTCATCTCTTTCATAACAGTAATCATAAGTTTTTTTGCGATTCACATGGGTACTGAGTTTCTTATCAATAAAAAATTACAAAATGAAACTGAACATAACTTTTTCGTAAAGCCTAGTAAATATGCAGGTATTAACATGGTGGATACAAGATACGATTATACAATGTTTAGTGCTATTAGTACTACAACGTATTATAAAAAGATTGGGAACAGGTCCATTGTCTGGGACGTTATAACGAAGAAGATTCCAGCAATAGGAGATGTCGAAGTAACCAACAGGGCAAGTGGTCAATCGGAAATAAATACGGTGGATGAAACGTTAAACAGGACGGTTCGATATAACCAGTTAAATAATGAACGAATTGTAGACTTCTATTATCCCAATCTAAACTATGCATTTCTGCCCAATGAACTAGATATCGCTACAGGATTAGAAGATGATACCTTAGTTGAGGTTGCGTTATCATTTAAGGAACCAATCCCTATCGATAGTCTAGGGGATTTATTAGGATATAGAAATGTAGATTGGCTGTGGATTAATAATAAATCGAAAGAGCAGTTGCAAAGTATCCAGAATAATCCGGACCACATGAAGGTTAAACATGGGGATGGTGCTTACGGTTTTTCCGTGTCTGAGGGAGTTGCTTATGGCGAAAATGCAACGAAAAATTGGAAAATAAGTGGAGCAATAGTAAGTGGAACACCTTCTGAATTGGAACGGTTTCGTGGATTAGATATGATTAGGACATCTGTACTAGGTGCGACCATTGATAAATACTAAGGGAAAACACGTCGAACAATTTGGGTATTCCCAACTGTATGCTTGACTGTTGAAGTCCCAGATAATAAAGTCCTCCTATCTAATTTTGATGCTTGGCATTGTGTTTTAAATGACTGGTTTTGCTCGATGACAAATGAAGAAGACGAATTATTTGTACAAGGCAAATTAAATATCACAAAAGAACAAAGCTGGGAAAGAATTTTTGATATTGAGAAAATACGAAAATCAGAATTGTGTAAAAAGCTTTTTGCAAAATGGTACTCTATTAGTATCGGGACAATCGGATAATACACACGATGAGTGTGGATAATGGGAGGTATGTATGCGAAAGGTTTATTTATCTATTATTGCGTTTCTATTAATGATTATCGTAACCATGTTTTTTACACAGAAGCAAGATAACAGCGCTATTCATCCGGATGGGAGTAAGGAATATCTTAACCAAGTGGAACAATCTAAGGCGACAACGTCTGGTGTGAAAAATATACAGGAGCGATTTGAAGAATATTTTTCTGGAGTGGCACCAAAATCAAATATTTTTGAAGGCCGTAAAGGAGTTTCTATTCAAGTGCAGGATATTCCTGAAAGTGAAAAGAAAGCTTATGCGGCAGCACTTCTTATAGAGGCTCAGAAATCTATAAATGTTCAAGGAGATGTGGAAGTTCCGACTCAGGAAAATATGGAGGAGTTCTTTCATCCAACCGATCAACAATTAAAGGATTTATTACATAATCAAATAGACAAGTTGTCTACAAATATCGTTCAGAAAACGGTAATGCTTAATGATGCTAGACGATTGATTGAGGATGAGCTCATTCAAAAACATTTAGAGTCCATTTATAAGAATTTAGTTGATATTGAAATCTACAATAAGGATTCTTTATACGAATTCAGTATAGCGCTTGGTAGGTATAAAGAAAGTGTAGACAAAATAATTCAATTGGGTGAGCGTTTATAAAAAGGATAAGTGGTTTTTCAAAGGAGTATAAATAGAAATGAAGTTTACCAAAGATTACTTGTTAAGAAAGCTACTCACAACAATCGTTACAACCTCAGCTCTATCATTCCTGTTTGTTTTTTTGTATGCCATTAAAGGATTTGAATTTGTTCCTGACCTAGGAAACCAACTTCTTGCTTGGTTTTTCGTTTATTTCATGTATATCGGAGTGGTCATCCTACTTTACGGCAATGTTGTCTCTATTATAGTAGATTACGCACAATATAAATGGTTTCCTAAGTCCGATTGGTTGTATGTGTTAATTCTAGGGATATTCGGATTAGCGAACGGGTTGTTCTTCCAATTGCAATCATTTGCCATTGTGGGAATGGCAGCAGCTATTCTATATGGACTTATGGATAAGTGGTTATCTAAAAGGAAAGAAAAAGAGAAAAAAATAAGAATGTTTCTTTTTGCTCCAATTGCTTTACTTGTATGTTGCTGGGGATTCCTTCAACTGATTTCTCCACCCGAACCTCCTTTTACAAAGGAAGATGCTGTAGAATTCGCAACTTCTAGTGAAGGTTCTGTTACGGCATTATTTCCGGATCAGATTGGAAAATGGGAGGGAACCATTGATGGGTATCAAGTAATAAGAAAGACCGATGCAAAGGATATTGGAAAAGAAACGTATCTTGTCACCTTTTCGGAAAGTTGGAAAAAGGGAGAGGAAGAAGGGAAAAGGACATTTTCCTACAAGGTGGAAAGAGGAAGCTTGACCATGAGTGGCGAGAATGGCGAAGTACCACCTTATTGAAAAATGGTAGTACCTCAAGCTAGGTAATGGCAGGTAGCATATTCATTATTTCAAAAATGCATTCGAAGGAATGATTTTAGTTGAAAAAACTATTGCTAAGATTAGCTTTTACTATACTAGTAATTTTACTTATTTTCATAAGTTATTCAGCGTATAGTATTTGGTCTTTTAGTAAAAAAGTACAATTAGTAAAAACGGATGTGGCTGTAGTGCTTGGAGCTGCAGCTTGGGGTGATGAGCCATCGCCTGTTTTGCGTGAGAGAATTAATCATTCCATCTGGCTTTATAAGAATGATTACGTAGACAAAATTATCTTTACGGGTGGAAAGGGTAAAGACGATACGTATGCAGAATCCGAGGTTGCAAAGGATTATGCTATCAAAAACAATGTTAGATCTGAGGATATTCTGATTGAAACGAAATCAAAAATTACAGAAGAAAATCTTAAATACGCATATGAAATTGCAAATGAGAACAACTTCCATACATTTACTATTGTAAGTGATCCATTACATATGAAAAGAGCAATCTTAATGGCAGAAAATACTGGAATGGATGCATATACATCACCGACCACAAGCTCCGTATATGAGACGTGGAATAGTAAAGTACCATTCTTTTTTCGAGAGTTGTTTTTCTATATTGGTTATATTTTTAGTTTACCATTTAGGTAGTTACAATCAGAATAGGTTTTCTACCAATGCCATTATTCTATTGGGTTATCATTTAATGAATGAAAAAGAAGAACAAGCTGCTTCTAATCAACTTGTTCTATTTTTCTAAAGACAATAAGAATGACTAAGGTTTTACAGGTACACATATTTCACAATAATGACGATCAACCATAGTCTGTTTGTATCTTTCCATAATAGGTTTACTATCCATTTGATACCCATTAGTTTGTAAAGATGGGATAATGTCTGCATAGGCTTTTTGCATAGCTTCTGCTGTATGCTCTACTTCATAGATTAGATATTTACCTCCAGTAAGCTCAGTCTCATTAATATCCTCCCCAATTTGATACTCTGCTGATAACACAATACAAGCATCAAATCTACAATCTTCAGGAGGTGTTGTTTCAGGATTATCCTGTGGAATTGCAAGTAAAGTTGCTGAATGGAGAAGGTTTCGCTTTCTTGCCCAACTTTTTAACCGCTCCATTACTTCTTTGTTTGCTGGTCCATATGGTCCTACTCCTCGTACATAAGCTACACGTAAGTTTGGAATTGCTTCTACTTTAAATCTCATTCATCAATCTCCTCTTTTTTATGGTGTGGTGCACTTCGAATGTAGCACGGTATAAAAAAATATACATCAAATTTTTTAAAATTTTTTGAATTGTTACCAATAAATGTATAATGAGAGTTTTATGAAAGGTGAAGTGCTTACTGTATATATGGAATAAAGGGAAAAGCGGCTTATTTATCGAAAGGTAATCTATAAATTGTGTGACCAAAGGAGTGTTTTGTATGGACTTAAACGATGTCATTTACGGTCATAAATCCATTCGAGAATATGAGGACCGGGAAGTAAGTCAGGAACTACTAGACGAAGCACTTCCATTACGTGTTAAGACATAAAAAACGTTTGGATGTTTATTATCCAAACGTTTTTCCCGATTATTAGCTTATTTCCTTAACAGTAATAGCTTGCGATAGCTTATTCGTTTTACAATCAATAAACTCTTCTTCCTTTACTAAATCTATCTTCATCGCAGCTTCAAGTTTTTCCGTATCTGGTCGTTTTACTACTAATATAAAGTCATTTAGTTTAAGCTCTTCCAACTTTTGGACTGTCTTCTCGTTGTCATATTGAACAGAGGAGCGAATTACGCGCTGAGCTTTGTATTTCCCACGTTTTATTTCCCCTTTCTGTTCTTTTCCAACGGTTTCATCTAAGTAGTCGTGTATTTGCTTTTTGAGCTGATTAAGCTCGTTATCTAATACTTTTTTTTGCGTGTTTAAATCATAGTATTTCTTTAGCAGATCCTCCGATAATTCTATAGACCCCTGGACATCCACTTCTTTTGCCATCCTCATTCCCCCTGCTTTTTATAATTAATTCATTTATATGAGCAAGGCGGAGAAATATTATGGAACTTTGCAGGCAATTAAAAAAAATTGTGAATAGCCAAGATATTCCGAGGGATGATAACGAAAAAAAGGTAGCCTAATCATGCCAAACTATATTCCGTATTTAATTCTCACTGTTTTAAGTATAACTATATTAATTTTGACAATTGTCCATAAACGTGACCTTGGGATTATTGTCTTATTTCTTAGCTATTCCGGGATGGTGTATGTAGCAGAGTTTTTTGTCATGATTATTGGAAATTGTTATGTTTATTACCCGAAAGTACTCTCAATACCTTATTATGATAACGTACTCGGTGCGATTGTTTCCAATTTATTTGTAATTCCAGTTTTAGGTGTAGTAACTGCGGTTTATCAATTGAAATTTCGATGGTTTGTTCTTTTTGCTTTCACGTTAACGGGTGTTTCATGGTTGTTTGAATGGCTTGATATCTACCGTGTAAACTGGTGGAGAAAGGGATATACGTTTTTCTCTATATTAATTTTTATGTCTTTAGCTAAGTATTGGATGCGTGCTCTTCAGGTAGGGGTAAAGTGGATTCGGTTTTTATCGTTGTGGATGCAAGGATGGGCGGAGGCAGCGACAGTGATGTATATCATGTCCGTTGTATTCATTCGCCACTATGAATATGGGTTTTTTGAGAATATATTTCGAGATGATATCTTCATTTCAGGGATTATGGGAATGTTTAAAGGTTTAATCTTTGCCGCGGGGGTTATTTTTTTTCGGAAATTTCGTTGGCGTCTACTTGCACCGGTTTTTGTCTATAGTATTGATTTGCCATTGTACTTCCTTGGTGTACTTGTTGTGAAAATCCCATTTGGGCTATATACAATTGTTTATATTGTGCTGGCAACATTATTGCTTTTGTGGAATCAATACGCGTATTCATTCTTTTTAAAACTGAAAAAGGATTCTTGAGTCCTTTTTCTCTAAGTGCTGACAAATTATTGGTAGGTATAGGATAATAGAGGTACTACAAATCGATAATTAGGAGGAGTTTACGCTGAATTTAGAAATGGTGATGCAGGATCTAGAAGCACTTGGTAAAGAACGAACGAAAAAAATGTACATATCAAATGGTGCGCAGGAGCCGCTATTCGGTGTGGCTACAGGTGCTATGAAGCCTATTGCTAAAAAAATAAAAACAAATCAACCTTTAGCCGAGGAACTATATGCCACGGAGAATTATGATGCGATGTATTTCGCTGGCATTATTGCAGATCCAAATGCGATGTCTGAGTCTGATTTTGACCGTTGGATGAATGCAGCTTATTTTTATATGCTTTCTGATTATGTGGTTGCCGTTACGTTATCGGAAACGGATATTGCACAAAACGTTGCAGACAAATGGATTGCAAGTGGAGAAGAACTGAGAATGTCGGCGGGCTGGAGCTGTTACTGCTGGTTTTTGGCAATCGCGCGGATGATGAATTTTCTGAAAGCAAACTTTCGTCCATGCTTGATACGGTCAAGCATACGATTCATGATTCACCAGAACGAACGAAGTACTCCATGAATAACTTCCTCTACACCGTAGGAGTATCCTACGTGCCACTTCATGAAAGGGCAGTCGAGATTGCAAAGAAAGTGGGGATAGTTGAAGTGAAACGGGATAAGAAAAAGAATAGCATCTTACATGCTTCTGACAGTATCCAAAAACAAGTGGATAGAGGAAGACTTGGGTTTAAACGCAACTATGTCAGATGTTAGCAAATGCTTAGAAAATGAAACTCATAGAATAGAGGTAAATTATGAAAGTAAAACAAACAAAGGACTATGAACTGCTAGCAAAGTTAAACAAACCAGTCCATGACTTGCATCATTCTTTATATCCGGAGTACTTCGAAGAATATGATTACGATGTCATAAAAGACACCTTTAAAAACCAAATAGATAAGGATAACTTTATTTTTCTTATTTTAGAAGATGAAGGAGAAGCAGTTGGATTTGCTTGGGTTGAGATCCGAGATTATGACCGCTATCCGTACAAGGATACGTACCAATCCGTTTATGTACACCAAATTAGTATTAATTCTGAGAAAAGACATAGTGGGTATGGAACTTTTCTAATGGACCATATATACCAGATAGCGAAGGACCATAATATTGACTTAGTGGAATTGGATTATTGGGTGAAAAATAGTAACGCAGCAAAATTCTATCAAAAACATGGATTTGAATTGTTCCGTGAAATGGTTTTTAAGAAGCTAGAAAAATAGAAACTATTTTAGAATGGGTTACGTTAGAGAGAAAATTGAATGATGTAGTGTTAGAGTCTCTTTTTGGGTTTTATGAAGCATTTAATAAAAGAAACATAGTGCCTACTATCCAGATTCCAGAACAGGAGATTAGGGTGGTGGCAGATTCATCAGCTGTCCAACGAGTGATAGAGAATTTAGTAAGTAACCAATTCCATAAGGTATTCCAGTACTCATAAATCAAAATACCTATTAATTTGACTGCAGGTTAGTACGAAAAGCCTGATTCTTCTCTGATACGGAATATTACAGTTGTTGGTTCATACAAATATTAAACAAAACGAAACCAGTTAGCGAGGTAGTCTAGCTGGTTTTTTTATGTGGAAAGAAGTGTAGGAAATAAATTGTTGGGAAGGTGGTTATCAGGATGAAAAAGTGGCTATATGTAGCCTTACTATTTAGTTTTTTCGCGATTTTATCCGCTTGCAGTAATGAGGAAGATAAATCCACGAAAGAGGAGCAACAAAAGCAGGAGTCAACCGATGACAAATCAGCATTTACAATCGGCGTTATTCCTTCCCAAACAGAAGGTGCAATGGATGATGCCATGAAAAAATTACAATCCATCCTCTCCGACGAGCTTAATCGGACTGTGAAGGTGGATGTATATCCGAACTACAATGGAGTCGTGGAAGCAATGAACTACGACAAGATTGACATGGCCTATTTAGGACCACTCACCTATGTGTTTGCTCATGCTAAAAGTGGTGCAAAGGCAATTGTGACACAATTAATTGACGGAGAACCGTTCTATCATTCCTACATCATTACACACAAAGACAACAAATGGGATAGTTTAGAAGAGCTGTTTAAAGAACCTAAAGAAATTGATTTTGCATTTGGTGATCCATCCTCAACGTCTGGATCGTTAATTCCTGGTATTGAGTTAAAAAAGCGCGGAGTGTACCAATCTGAAGAGGAATATAAGCTTAAATCTGTTCGTTTTACAGGCTCACATGATGCAACAGCTTTGGCAGTTCAAAATAAGCAAGTAGATGCTGGTGCAATCGATAGTGCCATCTTTAACCAGCTTGTAGAGTCAGGAAAAATTCAAGGAGACAAAATTAAAAAAATATGGCAGTCTGAAAAGCTTTTTCAGTATCCTTGGGCGGTGCACAAAGATACGAAGCAAGAAACAATAACAAAGCTTCAAGATGCTTTCTTAAAAATAAAGGATGAACATATATTAAATGCGTTTGGTGCTTCGGGATTTACTAAAGCTAGCAACGAAGATTATAAGAGTATAGAAAAAGCCGCGAGAAAAGAAGGATTTATTAAAGAATAGAGCTGATCATGGATGTGGATAAAGCGTCGAAGTTACATCTTTCTGGTAGGACTATCACTCCTCATTACAGTTAGTATGAAATTAACGGAGTTTGACGTTACCAAATTCCAGGATTTTCGGAATATTGTTGACTTTATAAAGCAATGGTTCCCGATGGATATGCATAATCTTACTGCAATTGTTAAGGATAGTCTGTTAACAATAGCAATGGCGTTCTTAGGTAGTATATTAGGACTGGTCATTGCTTTACCGATTAGCTTTACTGCAGCAAGAAATACTTCTTCCTCTCCCCTTTTATTTCATGTAATTCGGGTGCTATTAAGCTTTATTAGATCCATACCTGAAATTGTATTTGGCCTCATTCTATTAACTGCACTTGGACTAGGCCCATTTCCCGCAGTATTAGCGATTACCTTTCACAATATAGGGGTATTGGGAAAGTTGATTTCTGAATTGATTGAAGCTGCGGATACTGGTCCACAGGAAGCGATGCAGGCTGTTGGCGCAAGTAGATGGCTAGCCAATATTTTTGGTATTTTACCTCAAATATGGCCAAACGTCTTATCTAATTATTTTTATCGGTTCGAGGTAGCCATTCGCACATCGTTAATACTAGGTTTGATTGGAGGGGGGAGGCGTCGGGCAACGATTATTTAATGATTTTAAAACCTTTCAATATTCCTCTGTATCCTTAGATGTTTGTTTTATTATGCTAATGGTCATATTCGTAGATCTGTTCGGGAGTTATATGCGAAAGAAGGTCATCTGAATGCTTGCTAAATTAATTCAGCTTTATAACGTACAGGTCCATTATAAAGAAAGCGAAAGGCCAGCTTTATCTGAAATTAATTTGTCCTTTCAACAAGGAGAATTTGTTTGTATTCTCGGGCAAAGTGGGGCTGGAAAATCCACGCTCTTGCGTACAATAAATGGACTACAACTACCTAGTAATGGAGAAGTATTCTGGCATGATACCAGTTTACATCAAAAAAACGAAGAGCAATTAAGAAAGGTTAGACGAGAAATGGGGATGATCTTTCAACACTTCAACCTCATTCCTCGTTTAACAGTTCTTCAAAATGTGTTAACTGGTCTGTTTGGATATCGTTCTTCCTTTAAAAGCTTAATAGGATGGTTCACCAAACAAGAGTTGGAGGAAGCGGCAAATGTGATAGACGCGGTCGGATTAACAGAACAGATTTATCGTCGTGTAGAAAAGCTTAGTGGCGGTCAAAAACAGCGAGTTGGTATTGCTCGCTCCATTTTACAGAAGCCGAAGCTCCTGCTAGGAGATGAACCGGTGTCCAGTTTAGATCCAGGAACTGCCAATCAAATTTTTAAACTGCTATGGGAATTACACGAAACCCATAATCTATTAACCATATTGAATGTACATGATGTACAGCTAGCTAAAAAGTATGCTTCTAGAATTATTGCGTTAAAAGAAGGTAGAGTAGTGTTTGACGGGAAGCCTGCGGACTTCTTGGAAGAAGATTTTGTGAATACGTATGAAACAAATGGTAGTTTATCATAAAGTATCAGTAATGAACTGCTCTGGAAAATCACACCCGACACTATACTTGGGTGTGATTTTTAATTGTAGTTTAATTACATGTAAGCAATGGTTTAAAATATATATAAGAGCTTGAAATCCATTAGATGATAGTATTTAGATGGAAAAGGGGGATAGGAGATGACAAAAATAAAGGATAGCTCAAAACGTAAGCTTCCAAAAACAAAAGGGGAGTGGTTTTGGGATATTATTGGGTATTCAGCTTACATTGGTTCAATCATCTTTTTGTTTGTCATTTGGGATAGGTTACCTGAAGAAGTTCCGGCACATTACAATGCTTCGGGGGAAGTGGACAGATATGGAGATAAACAGGAACTGTTTATCCTACCTGTTGTCGGTGCTTTTATAGCTGTTTTTATGCAAGTCTTTGAACGCTTTCCAGAGGTTCATAATTATCCTAGCCGATTAAATGAATCGAATGCAGGACAGTTCTATCTATTGAGTAGAAAGCTTGTAAATCAAATAAAAAATATTAGTTTGATCCTCTTTGCGATTATCTTAATGGAATCTGTTTCCATAGCCTTAGAATGGGGGAATGGATTAGGGGCATGGTTCTTACCAATAGCCTTGTTAAGTGTGTTTATTCCGATAGTGGTATGTATCATCAAACAGAAAAAAATAAAATAGTGCAATTTTATATTGAATTTATTTTCTTTAGATGCTAGCATATGGAAAATACATAAAACAAAACGATGAAGAGAAGAGTACGTGAATTGAATTCATTTTAGAGAGCTCCGGATGCTGAAAAGGAGCATGAATTGATTGATGGAAGCAAGCCTCTGAGTTTCGCATTGGATGAACGTAATGATAGTGTGACGGGAGCTCCCGGTATAGAGCTAGAGTATAAGCAATCATTTTGCCGTACTTGAAAAGGTTAATATGGTGACGTATTAACAAACTGAGGTGGCACCGCGATGATAAATCTCGCCCTCAAGACTGATTGGTCTTGGGGGTGGGATTTTTTTAGTTTTATCCAATAAAAGGAGGTTTTATGTATGAAAAAGTGGCGATATTTGTTGACCTTACTAGTTGCCATAGGCGTTTCCAATATAGGGAGCTGGATCTATTTCATTGCTCTTAACTTGATTGTTTTAAATAAGACTGGTTCAGCTTTTGCGGTGTCTATTCTCTATTTGATAAAACCACTAGCCACTATGACGACGAATCTCTGGGCAGGAAGCTTAGTGGATCGTATGAATAAGAAAAAGTTAATGATTTTTCTCGATTTCTTTCGTGCACTTGGAGTTGCCATCTTACCATTCATGCCAACTATGATTCTACTGTATGTTGTTGTGTTTATTATAAACATGGCTAGTT
This sequence comes from Radiobacillus deserti, assembly GCF_007301515.1. Lineage (GTDB taxonomy): Bacteria > Bacillota > Bacilli > Bacillales > Amphibacillaceae > Radiobacillus > Radiobacillus deserti. Next base: position 2,572,837 of record NZ_CP041666.1, on the reverse strand, counting down.
CGGTTTTTGAACCGACTTCGATGTCGTATATCACAAAATTAATCCCTATAGAAAAGAGGAAATCATTTAATTCACTTCATAGTTTAGTGACGTCAGGAGGATTTTTAATTGGACCTGGCATTGCCGGATTATTGTTTCTTGCAGGGAGTCCTACTTCTGCCATTTTTATTAATGCCCTTGCTTTACTTATATCGGGTCTTCTTACCATATTCATTCCTAATGTAGAAAAGGAAGCTTTGCTTTCCTTACCAACAACGATGAAGTCAGGAAAAGTATGGTGGGAAGATTGGAAACTAGTTTTAGGTTTTAGTTTTAACCATAAATATATCATGCTGGTCTATTTACTCTTTGGTTGTGTAATGACCGTAATGGCAAGTGCAATAGATTCACTCGAAGCGGCATTTTCTAAAGAGGTCCTATCTTTAACGGATAGTGAATACGGAATGTTAGTATCCATTGCAGGAGCAGGAGTTATTATTGGAGCAATTGTGAATGCTTTTTTTGTAGAAAAAATTAAAACGAATCTATTAATTGGATTAGGTACTGTTTTGGTTTCCACTGGTTATCTCATTTATGCTTTTTCGAACACTTTTCTAGTTGCGGCTATCGGTTTCTTCTTCCTCGCTTTCTTTCTTGCATTTGCGAATACTGGATTTTTGACATTCTATCAAAATAATATACCAGCCGAGATGATGGGGAGGATTAGGAGTATATATAATTTGTTGGAAGCGATATTCATAATCGTTCTGACAAGTTTAGTTGGAGTAGGAACACACTTATTAACGATTCGGAATACCGTAATAATTAGTGTTATGGCAATGATGATACTATCTTTAATTCTACTTAGTGTATCGTTTTTTCCGTCTAAGAAAGCTGTATATATAGAAATATGATTTTTGATGAGAAGTAAAATTCTTTAATCTTTTCATTTCTACTGTATCAAATTTCTATTGTTTGGAGAAATCATGTTCTCAGTAAACCGAAAAAAAGTAGTAAGGTATGGTAATTATTCTCGGAGATAGAAAACTAGTAATTCAGTTAGATTGTTTTAGATTTTTCTTTTAACAATTCCACTAGAATTTGTACATCATCCTTCCTTAATATACGAACTTGATTATCGTAGTTTTCTTTTTGGATTCTCCCTAAATTTTTGTCAGGATAAAGCCATAAAAGAATTGTGTCAGAGTTGCCATCTTGATCAGAAAGTATGATTTTGAAATTTTCGGCTTCAGAAGTTACTTCACCAGAAGGAACGGTTGAATCCTTTATTGCATTTAAAAACAATTCTATTTCTTGCTCTTTCTTAAAAAGAACATTTCTTTTCTGAGGATGTTCCTCGTCCTCGGTAAAAATTGCAGGGTCGTATCCAGTAACTGTTATCTTATCGATGCTCTCTGGCACATTACTTACTACTTCTTTCTTGGCATCTTCTACATTCATAGTGCTTTTTTCTTCGGAACAAGCAGTTAGAATCATTATCAATCCAATCAACATAAGTAACCTTTTCTTTTTCATTCTATCCCTCCTCGAATTATTAGACCATAGAATCCCTAAGTACAACAATAAAAATTCTTAGGTTAAAGAAATTAAAAATGAGTCTACAGACATTTTACCATAGTGAATACAGAAATTTCCTTTTTTTCTAAATGAGTTAATAAAAAAATACACATTATTCACTAATTATGTAGTTGACATAGAGTATTTGAAGCTATTGCTGTAGAGGGAGCAGAGAATAACTCAAGGCAGGACAAAAAGTATATTTGTGGAATGTATGTTATAGATAAAAAGACATGAAAAAGCTTGGGTGATTATTAGTGAAAGGAGAGAAAGGATTGAAAAAAGAGGAATCGCCGCAAAATTTTTAGAAGAGCAACTGCTTTCTAAGGGGAAGTTTAACAGAAGGTGATTCAGATGAGAACGAAATAGCATTACATATAGATTCAGAGCTTGATAGTATTATTAAGAAATGCAAGGAAGAATTAGTTAAGATTAACTATCATACATAGTGAGGTAAGTATATGACATTAAAAACAGAACTTGAAACCCTTCATAAAACGATTATGAAAGAAAGTGATAATCTAGATTCTCTTATTGATAAAATGTTAAGCAATATAGGTACAGTTGATCCTGAACTTAGAGATAAGCTGATCTTTAATACATTTGGAAAGCTAATTACAGAGAATTATTTATCTAATAAACAAATGGAACATATTCTTAAGGTATGTCTAGAGCTATTATTTTTTGATATTGGTCAAAAGGAAGATGACTCTGTATTTACTCGTTCTTTCTCCGCCTTAGTAATTGGATTAATAGTAGAGAAGGACAGAAAAGAATCCTTCTTATCAAAGGAATATGTAGATCAAGCAATAGAAGCAAGTGTCGAATATTTAAACTCAGAACAGGATATTCGTGGCTACGTGAATGAAAAGGGGTGGGCACATAGTATTGCGCACGGAGCTGACCTTTTAACGGAAGCGGTAAAACATCCTCAGTTTTCACTCTCTTTTTTATCGGAATGTCTGATTGTAATTAAAAACTGCTTATTCAAAGAAGGCACAGCTGACATTCCCTACGTGGATGAAGAAGAAGAAAGATTAATCTTTGCAGTTGAGGCTTTAATAGAGAAGGGACTATCGGAGAAAGAAGTAGAGGTTTGGCTATTTACTATATCTAATGAATTAAAGAACGTTTTAGAGGAGGACGGATATAGTTTAACCTTTTTTCGAAAAAAAACTATTGTTATTACCTTTTTAAGAGCGTTTTATTTTCGATTACTTTTCAAAAACGATGGAATAAAGCTACGAGAAATGACAGCAAACATCCTGAAAGAATGGCATATCAATATGTACGAGTAGAGTAGTAAAGTCTTTTCAACCAATACCAACAGAGTAGACTGATAAAAAAGGGGAGTATCCTCTATGCCTTATGATTGGAAAACTTGTCCGAAGGAGATCCATACGTTTGTCTATCATTTGATAAATGGAATTATGGATATAACAGATGATTGTATTGGGTTCTATTTGCATGGCTCTCTAGCAATGGGAGGATTTAATCCTACCAGAAGCGATATTGATATATTGGTAGTTACGAACAAATCTATGTCAGTCCATACAAAAAGAAAACTAGCAACCCTTTTTTTGATGCAATCGAATTCTCCATACCCTGTAGAAATCAGTTTCTTAAACGAAAATCAACTTGTGAAATGGGTACACCCTTGTCCATTTGAATTTCATTATAGTGAGTTCTGGAGAGAACGCTATGAACAAGAGTTGTTACATAATACAAAAAAGGATTTAAATAATGCTATACAAACAGATGGAGATTTAGCTGCGCATATCATGATCATGAATGAGAGAGGAGTTTGTCTAATGGGCAAGCCAATTAACGAGGTTTTCCCAGTTGTCCCACAGTCGGATTATCTATCCTCTATACTTAGTGATTACAAGGATTGTGTAAAGAATATGGAGGAAGACCCCGTTTATAGTATTTTAAATATGATTAGAGTTTACCGGTACTTAAAAGAGGGAAAGATTTCTTCCAAACAAGAAGCTGGTATTTGGGCTTTATCTTCTTTTCCGAAAGAATTGTCAGAAACAATAAAAAAAGTGATGGCGTGTTACTCCGATGAGAAAGATATTTATAGCTTTACGAGAAATGAACTAAAACAAATTGAAAACTATCTATCAGAAAAAATTTGCAGATGGTTCGGATAGGAGGAGCTAAATGGCTGAAATTCGGGAAGTGAAGCAGGACGATGTTTTATGCATAACCCATTTAATGGGAGAATTAGGGTTCCCAACTACAATTGAACAGATGAAGATAAGGTTAAATACTATTCAATCTCATCCTGATTATCAAACGTTTGTAGCAGTACGAGATAGGAAAGTTATTGGGATGATCGGCTTATTTACAGGCTTACTTTTCAATAAGGATGGTAGATGCTGTCGGGTTATATCACTAGTCGTTGATCAAGCATACCGTGGTGAAGGGATTGGAAAGCTATTATTAATAGAGGCTGAAAAATGGGCGGAACAACAAGGTGTAATATATATTTTGTTAAATAGTGGAAATCAAGAAGGGAGACGGGGTGCCATGAATTTTATAAACGAATGGGATATGAGAATGACAGTACAGGCTTTATAAAAAATCTTTCTTAGCTTTACAAACATAAGTTAAAATAATTTATCAGAATTGCAAAAAACACTAACTATAGTATAATAATAGTAGCGAACATACGTTTTGTTTGAGGGGGAGACAGATGAAAAAAGCATTATTAGTAATAGATGTGCAGAATGGCATGTACGAAGTAGGAAATGTTGTACATAATGGAGGCAAACTACTGGTAAATGTGAAAAGTCTTATAGAAAAGGCACGTTCCACAGATATACCTATATTTTTTATTCAACATAATGCCCCTCCCGGAAAACCCTTAGAGTATGGAAAGAAGGGATGGGAGATTCACCCTGAGATAGCTCCAGAAGATCAAGATATTATCATCCAAAAAACGACCCCAGATTCCTTTTTACATACATCCTTAGATCAAGAATTAAAAAGATATGACATTACACATTTGGTTATAACCGGTATTCAAACAGAAGCCTGTGTGGATACAACCTGTCGAAGAGCTTTTAGCATGGACTATAAAGTAACATTAGCTTCAGATGCACATAGTACATGGGATTCTGATGAAATTACAGCACAACAAATTATTAATCATCACAATAAAGTATTACGTTGGTTTGCAGATGTCTATCCAAGTAAAGATATTGCATTTACTGATCTTTAAGAAAGGAGAAACCTATCATGGCAGACTTTAAGATTCAAAGGCTTCATACAATTATCGTTCCAGTAAAGGATTTAGAAAAATCTATCACGTTTTATAAGGATGTATTACATCTAGAAGAAGATTTTGTTGAGAATGGGATGGCTTATTTTTCGCTTGGATCAGGAGAAGGGAAGGTTTCTTTCATGTTACACATTATCGATAAACCTGAGCCTGTTGAAAAGGGTGTAGTTATCGAATTAATGGTTGATGATGTGATAGCAGCTGTTTCATCCATTAAGAATGCAGGTGCTGAAATTGTGCAAGAACCAATAGACAGAGAATGGGGAGTGAAAGAAGCGGTTGTTGCGGATCCGGATGGTTATAAAATTTGGATTGTAGAATCTTTATCTTAATCTTTACTTAATAAGTGGAGCATTACTTTATAAAGAACAGCCTTAGGGGGAGCGAGGAATGGCAGCAATTAGCTTAGTGGATTTAAATGAAGAGAATTTGGAAGAAAAGGGATGTTTTTGTCTCCGAAGCAAACCAAATTCTGCTGGATATAAAAATAAAAATCAATGGCTTTTAGGAAGGTTCAGTGAAGGACTTACATATAAAAAAATTATGGAAAACAATAAACCAGCCGGATTTATTGAATATACCCCTATTGAATACTCTTCAAGAGTCGTATATGGAGAAAACTATTTGGTGATCCATTGTCTTTGGGTAGCGATCACTGGGAAAGGGTATGCTTCTCAATTAATTGACGCATGTATCCAAGATGCGAAGGAGCAAAATAAAAATGGCGTTATTGTTGTGACAAATCCAGATACATCGTGGACACCTAGTAAAGATGTGTTTTTAAAACATGATTTCATTGAAATAGATAAAGCTCCGTATGGTTTTGAATTACTTGTTCATAAGTTTGGACAGTCACCAAATCCATATTTTCCAAAGGATTGGGACAAGAGATTAGAACAGTTTGAAGACTTAACAATCCTGAGAACGCAACAATGCCCGTTTGTTGATATTGCGACAGACAATGTTATAAAAGGAGCAGACCATTTGGGGATACGTGCAAACGTCATTGATATAAAAGATAGAGAAGAATTGTTAAAGCTCTCCCCTACTCCTTATGGGATTTATGGCGTTGTCTTTAAACGTAAATTAATTTCCTTTCATAGACTTACTGTTCATTCAGCAGTGAAACGGTTAAAGGTATTAGTTTAAAGCCACTTAGAATAGCAATAATGACGATAAACGATCACCCTTATGTATGTAAGAGGTGATTTTTTAATTAATTACAATATTCGATAATAATTTATTGAAAAACGATAAAATATGTATTAGAATGATACTAGTCAAAAATAAACAGTCGAGGTGGATGGAATGAAACGTGGAACAACGCTCTTTTTAAAGGTAGCTGTTATTCTAATTGGGATTCCGGTTCTTGCTATATGTATATTTGCCGTACCGGTGTTGGGAGAAATTGCAGCAGAGTTGCTTCCGGACTTTGCTTTTATTAAGTATCTAGTATCGATTATTTTTTATGCTTCAGCCATTCCTTTTTACTTTGCTTTGTATCAGGCTTTTAAGCTTTTGCGCTATATTGATACGAACAAGGCATTCTCACATATATCTGTAAAAGCGTTGAAGAATATCAAATACTGTGCCGTTACCATTAGTTGCTTGCACATCCTTGTCTTACCGCTCTTTTATCTATTTGCAGAGCTAGATGATGCACCAGGTGTTATCTTTGTTGGATGTATTGTTCCTTTTGCTTCTATGGTTATTGCAGTGTTTGCAGCTGTTCTTCAAAAACTTTTAAAAGAAGCCATTGATATAAAATCAGAAAACGACTTAACGGTCTGAGGTGAACTAACATGGCAATTATTATTAACGTTGATGTAATGTTGGCGAAGCGGAAAATGAGCGTAACCGAGCTTTCCGAAAAGGTTGGCATCACGATGGCGAACCTGTCGATATTAAAAAATGGAAAGGCAAAAGCCGTTCGGTTTTCCACGTTAGAGGGTATTTGTAAGGCATTAGATTGCCAACCTGGAGATATTCTTGAGTATCGTCCAGAAGAAGAAAGTGTCGAGGAATAATTAAAAATATAAATGGGGCTGGGACATAGCGAAAAGGATAGCCGAAAAGCCGAACAACAGCCTATACTAGCTCCGGAAATATACGAAGACTCCAGCGGGAAAAAAGGCATCGGTGAGACCCCACAGTACGTCAGCACGAGAAGGCTCACCAGACGCCCGCAGAAAGCGTAGTATATTTCCGGAGCGGGGTATAGGCACTAATTATTATTAGTTCGTTTTTTCATTGCTTACTATCCTTTTGTCCTAGCCTCATTCTTTCTTTATTTTTTTCGCATTTTATAATGAAATAACCGTATAAACAGCTACTAAAAAGATTAGTGCACCAAGTAAGTAATTCGTGGTGTTTAAGGCACTGGTCAAGCTTGAAATCTCTTCTGAAATGTCTGTAGACTCGGAGGAAATTCGATCGGCGATATCCCCTAGCCTTCCACTTAATTGATTAAAGTTATAGGATAGGTTATCCAATGATTTCACCTCCTACTATTTATCCTATCATCTAAGTCCACTTGGAATGTTTATTCAGAGGTAAGAAAGTTCTTATCCAAACATGATTGATAAATATGAAGTGATGTTTAAGCATTCCTCATAAGATGAGTGCTGTTTCACTCAAACGATATTTATTTAACTATAATTAATATATTTTTATTGAAAAACAATAATAAATATATTAATATTTAATTGGAATAAAATTGGAGGTATGAACAGTGAGAGCATTAAAACAGCTTGTAAGATTCGGATGGGAACAGGCCTTGTCCTGTTTATTTCCGGTGGTTATATTTGCTTCTTTAGCCGTAACAAAACTTATCTCACTTCCTATTCTGCCTCGATATGATTGGTTGCTCATTATTTGTCTTCTCATGCAGTGGTGGATGGTACGATCGGGAATTGAAACACGCGATGAGCTCAAGGTCATTTCGGTGTTCCACGTTATCGGTCTTGCACTCGAACTATTCAAAGTGCACATGGGGTCTTGGTCTTATCCAGAAGAAGGATATTCAAAAATACTTGGGGTACCTCTATATAGTGGTTTCATGTATGCAAGTGTTGCAAGCTATCTCTGCCAAGCGTGGAGAAGGTTGAAGGTCGAATTAATAAGTTGGCCACCCTATGTAATCGTTGTTCCGCTTGCAGCTTCGATTTATCTTAACTTTTTCACCCATCACTACTGGGTAGACATTCGTTGGATATTGTCGGGGTTAGTTCTTATCGTATTTTGGAAATCCTGGGTTATTTACGAGATTAACAAGACTCCATACCGAATGCCACTTTCTCTATCGTTTGTGCTTATTGGATTTTTTATTTGGATAGCAGAAAATATTGCCACATACTTTGCTGCATGGGAATATCCGAATCAAAGGGAAGCATGGAGCCTCGTTCACCTAGGTAAGGTGAGTTCATGGCTGTTGTTAGTGATTGTTAGCTTTCTAATTGTAGCGACATTAAAGCAGGTTAAGGGCAAGGATTCCGATAAGATGGGAGCTAATGGCTTCAGTGAGCTTTATAAAGAAATACATTAGCACTAACTATAGGGAGCCTTCCTTTTCTAACGTTTTTCATAGCTCGGATTAGCAATGGATGGGTATCCTTCTTTGATCGCAAAATTCCAATGTTTTTTAAGAAAAGGTACAATCCAAAATAGTCCAACAGCTGTTAAGGTAGTCGCCCCAAGAATAATGGACATTATCGAAGGAAGTGGTGTTCCTTTAGTTCCAGAATCTATCAGTAGACTAATATCTCTAAAAGCGACAATCCCATTAAAACTAATATGTAGTAAAATTGGGATTACTAAGCTTTTCGTTTTAACATACATAATACACAGAATGATGCCAAACATTGTTGCGCCAAATAGATTATCTAAATGGAGCGCTCCAAAGATAAACGAAGATATTAGTATTCCTTTAGATGTTCCGTATTTATAAGCCACTCGTCCAAATAGATACCCTCTAAAAACAATCTCCTCGCATATCGGCGCAATGAATACTAATGATAATAGCTTGAAGATAATAACCCATAGAGAAATTGTCTCATTGGAAGTGGATGATGTTTCTTGAGTAGTTTGTCCAAGAATATGGGTTAAAGCGACTATAACGAATAATAGCATTCCAAGTCCGAATAACATCGTCATAATGACGGATGCAATCCCGGTCCTAATCTTGATGGGAATCGGTTTTCTAAACAATCTTCTTAAAGGGATTCCATGTCTCCTCAATAAGAGAGAAAACCAGATGATTGGTGTAATATAAAGAGTAAGGATAATCAGCAACCTCGTACTAAACGCTTGTGGTAACTGTTTTACTGGGCTGAATGTCCATATTAACATGAAGACAATGAATAAGATGAATGTCCACACGGTCAGATACCTTACTTTACCATCCTGAAAGATGCTGCTCATAGACTGTCCCCTCGCAATATAAACTAGAAATGTTTCCTGTAAAACTAGTGATAGACATAGGGTTATTAAATTTCGATTTCTTCGAGAGTTTCCCTCGTTCCATCTTCGTTAACTGTAGTTACTTTTGCTTCTTTAACCGGACTTATCGTAAACCAGAATTTCTTATCCTGTTCAACTGTTAGGACTGTTGCTCGTTTTTCTCCTACATAGATTTCTGGTTCGACTTCAGTCTGAATCGCTCCGAAATAGATAAAAGGTTCCGTGTTCATGGAAGACCAATTAGTCGGAGATCCCATTCTGCACCAAGTGTCTGTTTCCAGTTCCATGGTTATTGTTTTTTTCTAAGTAGGCTATAAAGATTTGCTCGCCTTGATTATTGTGCTCATTGAAAATGACTATCCCATCATCTTGATTAACAATGTTCTGTCTAGTATAGATGAGTTCGTACGTGAAATGTTCTTCTCTCTCATGCATGATTTGCATCTTTTGGTTAAAAAAGCTGACCATAGTCTGGTTTTCAGGAGGATTGCTTAAAGATATGCTAATTGAGACATTATCCCTCTTTCTGTGAGTTGTGTTTGAATCTCCTCCTTGATTTCTTTTATTCTAGCTTTTGTTACTTGATCAGACACTCCTATGGAAAGTTCATTATTGTGATAGGAAGTAGAAACTATTTCGTCCTCCATTGCCCATAGCTTATCATAGATACCAAATATTGCTTCCTTTTCCTTTTCCCACTTCTCATTGGTAAAATAATAAACAAGGACAATGACTAGTATTACAAAAATAGCAATAAGGATTTTTTTCATTTCTCCTAAGTATTTCGTGTATTAGATATCAACCTAAAATGATGTTAACATATAATTTCCAGTTATTATTGCGTAATGATCAAATGATAATTTGCTAAATACGTAAGAATATAATTCTATTGAAACTTTACGAGGTGTTAAAATGAAGAAAATAATTTTCAATATTGGGCTCGGCTTAACCATTTGTGTTTTAGTATGGTCAACCATTCATTACTACCAAAAGCAAAAGTCAATATTAGAAAAGGATAGAGAACTCGTACTAAATCATATTTCAGTAGATTATTTAGACTCTGCCATATTTTATATTGGGAAAGTTCTATCGACGCAAAACAACCAGAAAGACAAGCTACTGAATGACCTCTATGAGGTCAAAATTAACATAGAGAATGCTTTAAGTATCACAACATTTCACAGAAGTAATCATGAAAATTCTGACGGGTTAGACTTATATCATCTATTAGAAGGCTATTCCATTGCCATCGATAAAACGATACATACAGTTCAAACTGATAGCTTAAACAATCAAGATATAAAACGACTAAATATAATAAAGAAAGACTTCACCAAAATGCAACAACAACTAACAGAGAATGTAAGTAAATTAACGGAAGAAGAGTTTTCGGATCATATAAAAGACCTGAAGGCATCCTTAAATTTTCAAGAAAAACTATAGGGATACGAGTAGAACCCTCTTTGGTTATTATTCATCTCATATGGTAAGGTAACCAATTAAACCAAAGTGATGGGAACTACATTCACTCCATCGAAATAGACATACCAACAATTTGATTCGAAAAGACCACCATTTCATTCATGTTTGTACATTCATTAGGATTAGATAAAGGTCGGATAGTAACGTCTTTCATATGGATTGGAGCGGTGATGTTAAAGCCATGCATTTCAGGGGAAAGCTGTTCCAATTCCTTTCCAAATTCATCAAGTCCAAATTCAAAGAAGCTTCGTTCAAGTTGTTCTTCCGTATCGAATAAGTTGACTTTACCTTCTAGCATGGCGGAAGGAGTATGTATGATGAGTCTACCTGATTTGTTTGCGATAGCTTCATTGGTGATTTCACCATTGTGTAGTTGTTCCTTTAAGTCCGCAAAATGTGTAATCATTGCTTTTTTATAATCCATTGCCTGCTGTAATTGTTTCATTATCATCTTAAATACCCACCTTTTTAGTACTATATTTTCATTTTACCATAATATTTCCAATCCACTCATTTTAATAGATTTCTCCTTATCTCATGTTTTTCTAGTTGCCTTCTATTAGCTAGCAAAAAGGTATCTTCATTTTTTCTTAATAATGCTTGCTTCTCTTGAAACGAAGTAATTCTTCCTATGAAAAGAAAATCGTAAATCCCAATTCTTATCTGAATGCGTCCGTATGTTGGATGCCTTATTAATTTCTCCCTTGTTAAGTACTCTAGGTTGCTCAATAAATTCTTTATAGCTTTAATATGATTATCGTCTTGAATGGTTTCTTCCTCATCTGGTACAACAATCTCCATGGATTCGTCCGTACATCCCACTAACACGCTGAAAAACAGAAAAAAGCTCACAATCGCAATGGATTTGTTCAAGTTATCCCCCTTAACTATTGATGTAAAATAAAGAGTAACTGATTATAAATTTCCTAACTATGTCGTTAATAAAAATTAGTTGAAACTTTTTCATACTATGGTTCCTCTAACGTATGAAAGGAGGGAAATGCATGGAACAGATATTGTTAGTTAAAAAAGCAATTGCTGGAAATGAGAAAGCCTTTGAAGAGCTTGTAAAGAGTCAAAGTGAAAAATTGTATAAAACTGCATTTCTGTATGTGCGTAATAAAGAAGATGCTTTAGACGTACTTCAGGAGACTATTTATAAGGCCTATATCTCCGTTAATCAAGTCGAGAAACCAGAGTATTTTAATACGTGGCTCACGAAAATTTTAATTAGAACGTCCTTCGATATATTAAAAAAACGGAAGAAAATTGTTTTGGACGATACTTTACTAGAAAGTCCCGATGAAAACCGAAGAATGAGTATGGAAGGGAAAATGGATTTAATTAACGCCATTTCAAGCTTGAATAGTGATTATCGAACCGTCATTATTTTATTCTATTATCAGGATTTACCAATTTATGATATAGCTCGGACAATGGAAAAACCGGAAAATACCATCAAAACCTATTTGCGTCGTGCGAAGTTGGAATTGAGAAAAAAATTAGAGGGAGGGGATTTTCGTGAACAAGGAGCGTATTAGGGAAGAACTACAAGAGATAGAAGTGCCAATGACCGATATATTTACGGCAATAGATAAAGGGATTAAGCGTGGTAGACAGTATAGCGGTTCCAAACCAAAAAGAAAAATGAAGATATGCATGTCCATTTTATCAAGTGTAGTCATCTTTTTTTTGGCTGCTGGGTTTGTGTTCGCCCCGCTTTCGTATGCTCTATCTTATATACCTTTACTTGGCTCTATTTATGATAAGGTCGGATTGCAAATTGGTTACGAATTATTGGAAAGTGACCTGGTAGCGCAACTAGACAAAACAGCTTCGAGTAATGGGATATATATAACCATAACCAGTGCATATTTTGACGGAAATGTAATTGGTGTTACGTTTCGTGCTAATGGTGAAAAAGTATCCTTAGATTATGATGGAAATCACGCACCTGAGGTTGGATACGGCTTTCACCTTTTCGATGGGAAAGAACAAAGTCAATGGGAATCTACGATGACACAATTAACGAAAACGAAGGATGGATATGTTGCCTCGATAGAATTTTATGACCCTGATTTATATTTAACGGATGATTATACGTTACCTTTAACTTTCAATAATATCACTGGTGTAAAAGGAATTTGGAAATTTGATGTTCCAGTTGAAAAGATTCCATCCGAAATCATCCGTTCCGAAGCAAAGAGTAAACAAAATGATTATTCGTTAAAAATGAAGTCTATAGTAAAAGGAAAAGCCACTACAATATTTAACTACCAAACAATTTTTCCACTAACTGGAGAAAATGATGAGATACGTATTTCAGTTTCTGACAACATAGGAAATCGATTAGCTAAATTTAACCCTAGAGTACTCCAATCAAAGGTAGGAAAAAAATCTGTAGTGAAGGAGAACCAAGAACTGTTCAGTAGTGGCATAAGTGAGGATGCTAAGTATTTAATCATCCAACCTGAAATTGTAAAAGGGGATAAAGATGTGGTGAAGACCTTGAATCAACTAACTCCGTTTTATGTAGAAAGTGAAAGGTTTGAGTATGCCATTAAAGTCAATAAGATGGAGCGAGAAGGTCAAACCGTAATCTTAGATTACAACATAAAGAATGTGGAAAAAGGTTCGATAAGAGAGGATATCCTTCAAAACTTCGCAGATTTCATTATGTTGATTGATTCAAACAGGATTCAGAAGGATGAACGTGGAGAACTAGATATAGAAAAAATGCTTAAATACAAGATTAGAAGTGACCAAGCAAGATTGATAAATCAGAACACGTTACACTACCAGTCAACATTTCATGTAAAGGATAAACAGCAATTCAAGATCGAAGATTATTCAGTAGTTGTCCCATTTGGTACGTTAAGTGCTAATGAAGAACCGATTCAGATGGATCCGATTAGAATAGAATTAGAGTAGTAATGTGGTACTGGATACATCCAGTACCTTTTTATTCCCTTCAACCAAAAGGGAATTAATGGTAATATAGAAGAAACAAACTCAAAAGAGAGTGGGACATTTGAATGGAAATGATAAGTTCTTTCGGTTGGTTTTTGTTGTTTTTTATGTTAATTGTGGCGTTAATAGCTTTTATTTTTTATGGAGTCGGATCATTTTTTGTGCGTCCACCTAAGGTTAATTATTATCAACACGATTCCAATCGAATCGAGGAAAAATTAGATAGAATTATTGAATTGCTCGAAAAAAATAATAACGATTAACCAGGAGGAGTTTGACAGAAAGTTAACGAAACGAGGGAGGTAGGTTTATGAATATTACCCTAAAGCAAAAAGTTTTTTAATGATGGATGGTATCATTTTCCCAATATTAATTATTTCTTATCTAATCCTTAACGCCATTACAAATGCTAGCTTTCGAATGGAAAACCTACTTGTATTTATCCTAATGGGTGCCATCATTTCTTTTTTTAGCCATTTTATTCTTGATTGTACTCTGTAATGTGTTTTCTGTTTTTACAATACTTATGTGAAAATAGGGTAAGTGAGTAATGTCAAAGAAGATAGTTACGTATTTCTGTACTAATATTAATTACCGTGAATGCCAGGTGGATTCGTACTCATCGTTATTTATTATCACAAGAATAGGGGGGGAAGAGGCACGAATCATTTTCATGAATAGCTGAACAAGTACTTATAAAAAGCAGGAAATTCACGAAATATGGAATAAATATCTCGGAACTCAAAAATGTCTGCCTTTGCGGACGATACCTGTTTGAGTCCTAGCTGATAGAAGGCTAGCTTTGTTCTTGTAATATGAAAATATTGCGTAATTATCATGGCACTATTTAGGTTTTGTTCCTTCATGATAGATTTCGTATTTTCTGCTGTCATATGAGTGTTATACCCATCACTGTCTTCCGTTATAACGTTCTCTGGAATACCGTTATCTACTAAGTAATCTTTCATCACTTTTGCTTCATCAAAACCTTCTTTCCCAACACCACCACTTACTATAATGGTTGGGAAATAGCCTTGATTATATAGCTCGACAGTCCGATCTAATCTTGCCCTTAATCGATTAGCCGGTGTTCCATCTTCGTTTACTTTATTTCCTAGTACAACCGCCGTATCTACTTTATCTAACTCATCCTTGAATCCATCTAGTAAAATATAGGATGTATGAATTAGAAACCAAGAAAATCCACCTATTAGAATTGCTAGAATTAGTTTTTTAAGTTTTTTTCTTTTTCTCATCATGTAGTTCCTTTCCTGTGTCGTAAAGACTCCATTCAGCTCTTATTCATTACAATAATTTAAAGAACCCAGTTATTCTGTTTTTTCACGTTCATACGATTCCTGCAATAGGATGTCATGATCTTTATCTCTCACGATAATTGCATAGATTTCACCACATCAAGTGTGTCAGGTACCTTATGAGAGACGATGATTTTGTTCACTAGTCACAGCCATCCCCTTGCTTCTTCTTTGTCGGAAGCAGTATTCGTAAAGGCAGTATTTATATAGTAGGTAAGTGGTTTTGGATTCCAATCAATGGATATACCAGCGTAGTTTACGCCCTTCCTTTTTAATTCCGTATCTATGTTTGGTACAGGAGACATCCATGTTGTTTCTTTTTCTTGTTGGTCTGAATTCACGATTTCAACGGACACGGTAATATCATCCAACTTTCTATCTTTTAGTTCCTTCTCAATAAATTGTTGGACATTTTCTCTAGTAGTGGAGGATGCTTTATCCGATAGCTTAACTTCTATTTGTTTATCTTTTACTCCATAGGATGTAGTTACTATATCATCATGCTGTTGTGATAATACTTCACTTATATCTTCATAGGCTGCTTGTGCTCTTTGTTGGTCAGCGAAAGCAAGATACCAAATGACTCCAAATACTATAAGAATAAGGAATGAACTGATAATCACATAGTTCCGTTTCATGATTTTCCTCCTTGCATAAAAGTTTTTATTTTATTGTCCGGACGCGTAATAAAACCATTGTACCAAAAATAGTGTAAAAAAATGTAAGAAAAAAGGAATTTTTAATAGGGTTAGCGAACGTGTTAAGACACAGGAGGGAAAATCAGATGATTTTTGAAATGACGATACAAGTTCGGGTCACAGATATGGAAAAGGGACAAGCATGGTATAAAGTCTTATTTAAAAGAGAGCCGGATTTTGTTCCACATGATGGATTTGCCGAATGGGAAATCATTCCGGGTTGTTGGTTACAGGTTGCGGAAGGAAATCCGATTGAGGGGGGCGGTCCACTACGTTTTGGAGTGACGGATATCGAAGTGGAAAAGGGTAGATTAATGGAAGAACTTGAGATTACAGACTTCGAGATTTATTCTAGACCAGAAGTTCCTGTCAAGTGGGGGACATGTACTGATCCTTGGGGCAATCGAATCGGTTTTTTTGAATACGTAGATAAGCAGGAGCAAAATGAACGAATACGAACAGTTTTGGGGGAACAATAGCGTGGTGCTCATAAGGGTTTTTAGTCGTGTAAAGCAGAAAGTGGCTAACCAGGATATGGATAGCCACTTTTTTAATTAATATAAAGAAATCACTGCTCCACCAATTGCTCCAGTTAAAACGACGATCCAAGGTGGTAGCTTCCAATACACCAACATACTAAACAGTACCGCAGCAAATGCAAAGTCAATAGGTGCCAGGATGGAACTTGTCCAGATGGGATGGTAGAATGCGGAAATAAGAATTCCAATGACGGCTGCATTCACTCCCATCAGCGCTCCCTTGATACTTGGATTTCTTCTGAGTGCATCCCAAAAAGGTAAGGTCCCGTAAATGAGAAGGAATGCAGGTAGGAAGATAGCAACAGTAGCTAGTAATCCACCTTGCCAGCCATTCATCACTGCCCCGAGATATGCGGCAAACGTGAACAGAGGTCCGGGTACCGCTTGTGCAGCACCGTATCCAGCTAAGAATGCTTCCTCACTAAGCCAACCGGTAGGAACAAATTCACGTTCTAGCAACGGTAGTACGAAATGGCCGCCGCCAAATACTAAAGAGCCAGAACGGTAAAAGCTATCGAACATCGCGATCCATTCTATTTGAGTAGCTTCTCGTACTATAGGTAATAGAATTAATAACCCAAAGAATAAGGTTAAACAAAAACCAGCGAATTTTTTAGAGATTGGAACTCGCAGTCCTGCATCCTCCGTATCCGCATGTTCTTTGTATAGGATGTACCCAAGTACACCTGCAACAAGAATGACACTAACTTGTGTAAAAGCAGTTTGCCATAGTAATGTTGCCACGAGAGCTAGTAGCGCTAATGTTTTACGTTTAATATCAGGAGTTAATTTTTGAGCCATTCCTAAGATAGCATGAGCAACGACTGCAACGGCAACGATTTTAAGTCCGTGAATCCAGCCTGCATCCGCTACGTCTAAGCCTTCTAAAATTAAGGCAAATATGACAAGTGCTAGTACAGATGGAAGGGTGAATCCAATAAAAGAGACAATGCCGCCTAATGCACCGCCACGTATAACCCCAATCCCAATTCCAACTTGACTACTAGCTGGTCCAGGTAAGAACTGACATAGTGCCACTAAATCTGCATAGCTTTTTTCATCCATCCATTTTCTTCTACGAATATATTCAGTATGAAAATAACCTAAGTGAGCAACTGGCCCACCAAAGGAGGTTAGCCCCAATCTAGTAGATATAAATAAAATTTCTAGTAACACTTTCCATGTTGATTTGTTTTCCTTCATCTCCTCACCTCCTGTTAGTCTTTTATTTCTTTGAAAAGCTCATAAGCTTTTTTTCTTGCTTCTTCTAGGATGTCCATCCCTTTGTCTGTTGTGGTGTAATATTTTCTAATCTTTCCTCCCACATTCCGTTCCTCTCTTAACAAAAGACCGTCTGATTCCATGGAGTGGAGGATCGGATAAAGGGTTCCGGAACTTATGTTATAGCCGTGTTCTCTAAGCTCCTCTAGCATCCAAACTCCATAAATCGGATGTTCTTGTGCATGGTGCAAAATATGAATGTGGATAAATCCGAGAAATAACTTTCGTAATACTTTATCTTCCAAATGATCACCTTCGTAGTAGTATCGAAAATCAATATCGAAATTCGATACCAACTTTAAACTAGTCTGTGTTCCGTTTCAAGGTCTATCGTTATAATTTACAATTTCTTAACAAAGACATATATATTGTGTATATAAGTAAATAGTTATATAGTGATATACGGAGTGTATGATGAGGGAGGGTTTGAGTTGTTACAAACGAGTTTAAGCTTGGACAACGCAGCGTTGATTCTAAAATTGTTGGGAGACAAGACGCGATTAACGATGGTAAAGCTTTTGGATACGAATGATTGTTGTGTTTGTGAATTTGTCGAGATGTTTAAGATGAGCCAACCTTCCATTAGTCAGCACCTTCGCAAACTGAGAGATGTCGGGCTTGTAAAGGAAGAAAGAAGAGGCCAGTGGATATTCTATTCCTTAAACAAAGAACAGGAGCATTATTCCTTTATTCAACAAATCCTGGAACAGTTACCTAATCAAGATGAACGGTTGAAAGTATTAGAAGAAAACGGTACTAGAATTACGTGCTGTTAATTTGGAGGGAATAGTATTGTCACAGATTGTGTTGGCATCCGTAATCTTTTTGATTACGCTAGTATTAGTCATTTGGCAGCCTAAAGGGCTATCAATTGGTTGGTCGGCATGTGGAGGAGCAATTCTAGCATTATTGGTAGGTGTGGTAGGTTTTCATGACGTTGCTGTTGTAACAGGCATTGTATGGAACGCTACATTAGCATTTATCGCCATAATTATAATTTCTTTAATATTGGATGAGATTGGATTCTTTGAATGGGCAGCCTTACATATGGCTAGGGCTGCTAAAGGTAATGGAATAAAGATGTTTGTGTATGTAAGTATATTAGGGGCCATCGTTGCCGCTTTTTTCGCAAATGATGGAGCAGCATTAATATTAACTCCTATCGTTTTAGCAATGGTTCGCAATCTTAATTTTAATGAAAAAATGGTATTTCCGTTTATTATGGCTAGTGGATTTATTGCGGATACGACTTCGTTGCCATTAGTGGTAAGTAACTTAGTGAATATTGTATCCGCAGATTTTTTTGATATTGGTTTTGTCGAATATGCAACTCGAATGATTGTTCCGAACCTTTTCTCTCTAGCAGCAACCATTACAGTATTGTTGATTTATTTTCGGAAAAGTATTCCCCGAACCTATGAAACAAATCAACTAAAAGATCCAGGAAAAGCGATTAAAGATAAAAAAATGTTTCAGCTTTCTTGGTATGTGCTAGGAGTATTGTTAGTAGGGTATTTTATAAGTGAATTCGTTTCTGTTCCTGTTTCCTTTGTTGCTGGAATCATTGCTCTCTTTTTCTTACTTATGGCTAGAAAAAGTAGTGCAGTGGATACGAAAACGGTGGTGAAAGGTGCGCCTTGGGCGATTGTCTTCTTCTCGATTGGGATGTATGTGGTCGTGTATGGATTAAGAAATGCAGGTTTAATGGAAGCCTTAGCCACATTGATTCAAGTATGTGCGGAACAAGGTTTGTTCGTAGCCACGATAGCGATGGGGTTCATTGCGGCTATCTTATCCTCTATCATGAACAATATGCCAACGGTTATGATTGATGCCTTGGCCATTGCAGAGACGAGTACATCTGGTGTAGTGAGGGAAGCATTAGTATATGCGAATGTGATTGGTTCAGACTTAGGTCCGAAAATTACACCGATAGGGTCGTTGGCAACTTTATTATGGCTCCACGTTCTATCTCAAAAGGGTGTAAAGATTTCTTGGGGAACGTATTTTAAAACGGGAGTTATATTAACTATTCCAATCTTATTTATTACGTTAATTGGTTTATACCTGACCTTGTTACTTTTATAAATAAAGGAGACGAAACTATATGGCTAACAAAACGATTTACTTTTTATGTACAGGCAATTCTTGTCGTAGTCAGATGGCGGAAGGCTGGGCGAAACACTATTTAGGTGATGACTGGCAAGTGAAAAGCGCTGGCATTGAGGCACATGGACTAAATCCTAATGCAGTAAAAGCGATGTACGAAGTTGGGATTGATATCTCTAATCAAACCTCTGATATCATCAATCCGGATATTTTAAATCATGCAACCTTAGCTGTAACCCTTTGTGGAGATGCTGCTGATAAATGTCCTGTGACGCCACCAAGTGTAAAAAGAGAGCATTGGGGCTTTGATGACCCAGCTAAAGCGGAAGGAACAGATGAAGAAAAGTGGGCGGTATTTCAGCGTGTTCGAGACGAGATTGGAGAGCGCATTAAGCGGTTTGCGGAAACAGGTGAATAGAATTGGTATTCGAATATCATAACAATTTTTTTGTTATGGTATTTTTTTGTCCATAGGGCCTTGTCCTTATGTTATTCTATAAAGGATACTTCCAATATAAGGAAAGGTGATTTGATGTATTTCGTACTTTTCTTTTTGACAGGTGCACTAGTAGGTTTTCTTCTGAGAAGCTATGCGGGGGAAAAAGTAGGACAAATTTCTAAGATTGTTATCAGGTATATGTTTTTTGCCTCTATGGGATTGATGGTTTTAGGACTATTCACTGCGTATATCATTGTATTTTATGTAGGCGTGTACCTTTTTCTTTTCGTTCTAGGTTTGTATGTAATGAGAAATATTTTAATTTATTATCAATCCAATCATTAATAGATGGGGAGGGATTATCATGGGTGTTATAAATCCAGCGGGATTCAGTGAGCGATTTGTAGCAAGTTTAGTGGATGGACTTTTAATTTTTATATCTACTGGGTTTCTCGGTCTTCTCATCTATGGGGAGTTTTATTCGATGAAATACCGAATTATCGATGAGTTGGGATTGGTCTACCATATAGTATTACCGTTGTGTTGGTATGGCTACACGGTAGGAAAAAGAGCGAGAAAAATTCGCATAGTAAAAATGGACGGTAGTAATGTTGGAATTGGAACGATGCTGCTAAGAATTTTGGTGGCGGGCATTATTTATTTACTTACTTTAGGGATAGGCATAATAGTAAGTGCCTTCATGGTTGCGTTAAGAGAAGATAAACGAGCTATCCATGATTTTATTGCGAGTACGTATGTGACAGAGGAACCACCGGGAAGTGAACGTTTAACAGTATAAATGCTCGAAGCTCCTAAGGATTTGGGAGCTTTTTTACTTTTTAAAACCTAATATGAGGTGGAGTCGTCTAATGTATAGGAGGTGAAAAACGTGGAAAAAGCGGCAATAACGTTAGAATTACATAACGAAGATAAAGAGTTGGTTATCGATGAGATTATGAGGCGGTATGGTCAAGATATTCTCCAGCTAACGTACTCCTATGTGAAAGATAGAGCGATATCGGAAGATCTAACCCAAGAAATTTTTATTAAGTGCTATCGCAAGCTTCATACATATAACAAGAATGCCAAATTGAAAACGTGGTTGTGTAGAATAGCCATTAATCATTGTAAAGATTATCTAAAAAGCTGGTATAACCGAAATGTGCAGGTCTCTAAGTTTGAGAGTCCTCAAAGTACAGAATCAACGCCAGAAGAAGAGGTTATTCAACGTAGCGAAGAGGAAGAGCTCGTCGATGTCGTAATGAACTTACCTACAAAATATCGTGAACTTATTTACTTACATTACTTTGAAGAAATGACTTTTAAACAAATAGCAGAGGTAACGGAGCTGAACATTAATACGATTAAAACGAGAATGCGTAAAGCAAAAACTTTATTACAAGAAATGTTAGGAGGGTCGTAAATATGGACCAACGTTTAAAAGGCTTAAAGAAAGCAATGAAGCATACCGTTTTTCAAGATTTAGAGTTTACGGAACAACATAAGCAGAATGTACACCAACGATTACAAAATCACGAAGAGGATGAGCATGTTATGCTTGTTGCCATCTTACAATTGCTTGTAGCAGAGAAGACTGGATTTGAGCTCGCAAAACAGTTAAGATCTCGAGGAATCACAACATTTGAAGACCAAGAAGGATTCCTCTACACGCATTTACATCAACTGGAGCAAAAAGGATATATCGGTGCATGCTGGGATGAAGATATAAAACGCTATAAGATTAGTCAAGATGGTACAAGGCTATTGAATAAGCTGACGGATAAGAAGCAAAGGTTATCTCTGATAAAAAGGCTTTGGGTTGAGGTGAGTAGCAATTGAATAATCAGAGAGAAAACTTTATAAAGTCAGTTGCAGGGTATATAAAAGCAAAAAGCGCTCGGGTTTTTGTTGAGAAAGAATTAGAGCACCACCTAACTGAAGAGCAAAAACGTCTTGTGCAAGATGGAATGACTGAGCAAGAAGCGGAAGAACAGGCCGTTAAGCAAATGGGTAGTCCTGTTCAGCTAGGCCTTCAATTAAATAAAGTGCACCGTCCAAAAACCGATTGGGTTATTATTGGCTTACTATTTTTAACGTTTTGTTTCAGTTTTCTACCAATCCTTTCCCAACCCTTTGGTAGCTTCTACGTTGTGAAGCAAGGAATTTATATAGGGATGCTTTTCATTATGTTTTTGGATTATACTAAGCTAGCTAAATTCGCACCTTCCTTTTATATATTAGGGATTATCTATTTAGTTCTATTACTCTTTACACCACATACAATTAATGGGTTACCCTATTTAAGGGTTTTACACTTTTCGATTTCTACGGTTCATTCTATTTTATTCTTTTATCTCAGTATGTCTGTTTTTTTGAGTAAACGTATAAAGAAACCGGTATCCATAGCACTTTTAGCAGCAATTCCACTTATGTTCTTCACAATCATCGGAGATAGAGCGACTAGTATGATTTATACCATTATGATTCTTTCTATAATCTGGCTTGGGAATAGTGCCATGAGTAAAAAAGTGAAAACATTTGTGGGATTTCCAACGGTTGTGGTAGCTACTTTTTCTATGTTTGTAAATAAGAACTTTTTCATGCAATTTTTCCAACAACCAAATATATCGATGACAGACCAGTATATGTACAAATTAATAGATGATATTTTAAAAGGCACTCATTGGTTTGGAAACGGGATAGGAGAGGCCTGGAGTATTCCGTCTTCCCACACAGACTTTGCATTTCTGAGCATTATGTACCAGTATGGATGGATAGTGGCTGGTCTTATCGTGGTAACGTTAAGTGTCATCTTATACCGACTGGTCAAAATTAAAAATCTTATTAGAGATTCCTTTGGTAGACTCTTGGTAGTAGGTGGAATCTCCATCTTTGCAAGCAAGATTTTATATAACTTAGGAATGAATCTAGGGCTATTGCCTTTTATAGGAATTTCACTCCCGCTTATAAGTTACGGCCCACTATCCAACTCCTTCGACTGTTTTGTCTTAGGACTTGTTCTGAGTGTGTTTAGGAGAAAAGATATTGTAGTAAAAACTACATATAAGGAATCTTAATATAAATTAATTCACTCTTTGTTGTACTTAAGGTAGGAAGCGCTGATCTTATGATTAGTGCTTCTCTTTTGCGGAATAAAAAGGGAAATATTGGTTTAAAGAGAATCATAGTATTATATACTCATCGTTTAAAAAGGATTAATGAAATGAATAATGTACTAATGCTATGAAACCAAGTCTCAAACTATGATGGAGATGTGCGCGAAAGATGTAGATGATTTTGTATTATTAATTAAAGAAATGAGGGACCATATGAAACAGATTATTGCGCTAGGTGGTGGTGGGTTTTCCATGGAGCCAGAAAATCCATTATTAGATCAATATATTTTAAGTCAATCTAAACAACCATCTCCTAAAGTATGCTTCGTTCCAACGGCGAGTGGTGATTCAGAAAGCTATATTTCCAGATATTATCAATCCTTTCATGCATTCACCTGTACCCCAACTCACTTGTCTTTGTTTAAGCCTCCAACAAGGGATCTTAGAAGCTTTCTTCTGGAGCAAGACATCATTTATGTGGGAGGTGGAAACACGAGGAATCTTTTAGCCTTGTGGAAGGAATGGGGAATGGATCACATTATGTATGAAGCGTGGGAAAATGGCGTTCTCTTAGCTGGAATCAGTGCTGGTTCAATATGCTGGTTTGAACAAGGCTTGACTGACTCCTTCGGGGATGAATTAGAGCCTATTACATGCCTAGGTTTTCTTAAAGGGAGCAATTGTCCGCATTACGATGGAGAGGCTAAACGAAGACCATCCTATCAATCCCATATTATGTTCAACAGTATGAAACCAGGCATAGCAGGGAGGATGGTGTCGCGTTACACTATGTAGATCTTGACTTGTATAAAGTCGTATCTTCCCGTAGGACGGCAAAGGCATATAAAGTAACCAAAAGCCATCATATCCTAGAAGAAGTGATAGATACGGAGTATTTACCATCAAAAATCTAATGGTGGGAAACAGCTATCGTTGCTTTCTTCTAAGAAAGAAGTGAAATTATTAAGAAAAAGAATGAAATAGCAGTCTGATAAGAAGGATTTTAATCTATTGCGTGGAATCTTTTAATTTATCATTGTTTAAGGAGGGAAGATATGATTTCAAAACTCGGTCAAGTAATGGTTTATGTGTTGGATCAAGAAAAAGCAGTTCGGTTTTGGACAGAAAAAGTTGGGTTTCATCTCGTTTCAGAACAGAGTATGGATAATGGAATGCGTTGGTTTGAGCTAGCACCTTCCGAACAATCTGACACTACGATTGTGCTGCATGATAAAGATCTCGTAGCAAAAATGTCTCCAGAATTACACCTCGGTACACCATCTCTTATGTTTTACACCCAGGATATAAAAAAATTATATCAAGATTTTAAAGACAAGGACATTCATGTAGGAGAGCTTGTAGAGATGCCTACAGGTAGAGTTTTCAACTTCTCTGATGAGGAAGATAACTATTTTGCGGTGATGGAAACCATTTAACTGAAAAAACTTAGGCGTCGGTCTGGTGGAGATGGACGCCTTTTCTATTACGAAGAGGTGATCTTAGTGCTTTATTTTAGAGAAATCGATGTAGTAAAAGATCGTAGTACAATCATTGAGTTTAGGAAGGATTCTTTTAAAGTAAGCTTTGGAGATCCTTCTCCGTTTGGGGAAGAAGAGGATTATGTTCAGTGGGTAAAGGAAAAGATGATAGATTATCCGGATGGCTTTGTTTTATTGGAATTGGATCATATACCAATTGGTCAAGTAGAACTGTCTATCCGAAGTTACGAAGATCGTGAAATAGGCTATGTGCATCTTTACTACATTTGTGAGCAATATAGAGGAAAAGGATATGGGAAGTTATTACATGATTATGCTATAAATTTTTTTAAGAGGAATCATATTAAAGAGTTCCATTTACGTGTTTCCCCGACGAATAAAAGAGCTATACAATTCTATAGAAAAATAGGTTTGGATGAAATAGGACCGGAGCTGGACGGAAAAGTGATTCGAATGAGAGGAATTGTATCATGAGGACCTAGTACAAGAGAAGCACCGGAGCCTTATTATTTCACATATGTAGAAGCGGACAGAGATTACATTTGTCTTAGTGAAGGTGCAAGAGGCTTGTGGGAGAAGTAGTGAAATTTGGCTTAATTTACCTGAAATAATTGCGAAAGGGAAGCAGCTTTGCTATTCATTTTTTGACGAATTTTGTCGATAAAATAACTGTTAATATGTACTGGATAGGATGTTGACTACTGTGCTGCATGATCTAATTGTAAATCTAGCAATTATTATTTCTTTTTTATTTATTTCGGGACAATTTTTCAAACAAATTCCGATGCATAAATCGATAAAATTAAAAGTTTTAGGCGGATTTGTTTTTGGCTTTATGGGAATTGTGTTAATGTTTTTTTCTATACACATTACAGATACCACCATTATGGATCTTCGAAATTTTGCTATTATAACCGTTTTCTTATCTGGCGGACTTTTGAGTGGTATAATTACAGCCTTTATCTTGTCTTTAGGGCGAATATGGATTTTTGGTGTTAGTCTTTCATCCATTATAGGGGTAGGAACGTTCATCATTCTAGTATTAGTCTGTTGGTATATTAGCAAAAGAAAATGGAATCCATCCCATAAGTTTTTATTAATGAACTTTGCGAATATCTTCATTGTATTTTGTGCATATATCATTCTAATAACTGATAGGGATGTTCTTTATACTGCAATTCTTCATTACGGAATAATCAATTTTATTGCAGGCTATGCCATCTTTTCTCTATGTGATTTCATCTCAAGGTCTAATGAACAATATCGAAAACTCATGGAATCTGCAAGAACAGACTTTCTAACGGGCCTTCACAATGTAAGACAGTTTGACAAACTGTGGAATGAGCATATCCAAAATGCAAAACAAAAAAAGGAAACTCTTTCACTTGTTGTAATTGATATCGATTATTTTAAACGAATAAATGACACGTATGGTCACCTAGTAGGAGATATGATTTTAAAAGAATTCGCGCAAGTATTGAAAGAAACTACACGTTCTATCGATACGGTATCACGTAATGGCGGGGAAGAATTTTCGGTTATTTTACCGGAATGCTCGTATGAGAAAGCACAAGAAATTGCTGAAAGAATTAGAAAAAGCGTAGAGCGACGTACGTTTTCTATTTCAAATGCGGAGTCCATCCATGTAACAGTTTCCCTTGGGGTAGTTAGTTATCCAGTGCCGAATGAAAATCCTGAGACGATGATTTCCACTGCAGATGATTGTTTGTATCAAGCCAAACGGTCTGGAAGAAATCGTGTAGTTGCGTATAGTTATTAATCGAGTAGTCTTATTCGGAGTTAGTCAGATAGGACTACTTTTTTGCTCCAATTCGATCCGTCTACTAACCTTTTAGACCGTTATGTTACAATGTAAAGAAGGTAGAAACTAGGGAGGGACGTACGTGATTTATATCTATTTATTAGTCGTAGCTCTCGTTGTGTACATTGGTTTCCGAATTGTTAAAAAGAAATCACTACCTTCTAACGAATATACGCCGTATGACAATATTGTCATGGGGAGAAAAGAAAACATTAGACCGGAACTTATCCCTTATGAAGATACGAAACACGTGATTCGATATGAGGAAGATACGGATTGGAATATGTGACAATGTAAGGAGAGAAATGCTATGGAAGCATTATTTTCATTTTTCATCCCATTTACAACCTGTTTTGTGATAAGTGCTTTTCTAAATATCATGTTTAAAACAACAAGGAAAAAAGATTGGGTGATTTCATTATTACTTAGCATTGGAATTTCCATTATTGCTTTACCAATTATGATTGGGTAAGGAGGAAGTCGGTTGAAAAGAGTAGATGTAGTTTATTCCTTACTATATGACAAAAATCAAGACAAGGTTTTGATGGTACATAATACTAAATACGACAACTGGTCCTTACCTGGTGGTTCGGTCGAAAAAGGGGAAACATTACCGGAAGCTGCGATTCGAGAGGCATGGGAGGAAACAGGTTTACAAGTGGAAGTGGATCATATTGTTTCGGTCAATGAGGCCTCTATGAAACAACATGGAAACCACGCGTTGTTCATCACTTTTTTTGGGAGAGTGGTTGGAGGTCAATTATCCATTCAAGATACAGAGACAATTGCGGATGTGAAGTGGATGGCAATTGACGAAGCGGATACGTGGATGCCCTATCATAAAAAGGGGATTAGGTATTTATTAGATAAGATGGCACCATATGAGTTTGAAGGTATTTCAGGATAAAGACAAGGATTGAGAGGTCTACTCAATCCTTTCTTTTTGGAATTCTGTTGGGTAGTATCCAGTCTTGTTTTTAAAAGCTCTACTAAAGTAATGCGGGTCTTTATAGCCGACAAGCTTGCCAACTGTTTGAATGTCCATATCAACATTTGTAGATAACAGCCTCTTCGCTTCATTCATTCTAAGGTTGGTAATATATTTTATCGGAGACATCCCTGTGTGCTTTTTAAACAGCTTGCCTAAGTAGTCTACGGAAAAATTTAAATGGGTTGCGATATCATTTAAGGTTAAGTTATTGGCGTAATTTTCTTTGATATACATCTTAATCATTTGAACAATTTCTTTCTGTGAAGATTTATCTACCATGGCACTTGCCGCGTGCGCTAAGGAATCCAAATCCTTGTTTAAATCCATTTCTAACCTAGCCAGAAGGGTGATAAACTTTTCATCATTAATTGGCTTTAGTAAATAGTCTTGAACGCGATAATTAATTGCTTTTCTAGCATATTCAAATTCATCATGGCCACTAATGATAATCACCTTAATCGTCGGGAAGGCAAAATAAATGTTTTGAGCTAGCTGTAAGCCATCCATAATTGGCATCTTAATATCTGTTAGCACAATTTGTGGCATTTCTTGCTCAATGATGGCTAGTGCATCCTTTCCATTCATTGCTTCCCCCACCACGGAAAACCCCGTTTCTGAATGATTAATCTTCCGAACTATGTTTCTCCTGATTAACGCTTCATCTTCAACTACTAATGCTTTAAATTGTTTTTTCACCATAGAAGTGCCATCTCCTTCTTATTGGGTTCTAACACCAATCGTTATGGAAGCTCCACGCTTTTCATGGTTTTGAATGTGTAAGTAAGATTGATCCCTATACATCATTTTTATTCGGAGTAAAATGTTTTTTATTCCCATTCCGTCTATATGTAAATCTGGAATATCTTCATTTGCATCCATACTAATGGACAGATCTTCAAGGCTTTTTATAACAAGTGGTTCGAAGCCAGGTCCATTATCACGAACCGTTATTTCCCAAAAATCCTTCTCGTATTTACCTGTGATTTCAATATGCCAAGGTGGTTCAATATGGAAGCCGTGTTTAATAGAATTTTCAACGAGTGGTTGAACAATAAGCATTGGTATCTTTATGGAATCCATTTCGTTCGGGATGTCGATGTAATAGTCTAAATTTTCTTCATATCGAATATCCATACATTCCAGGTATCTTAGCGTATAATCCATCTCTTCCTTTAGCTTCACACCTTTCTTATTCATTTGAGAAATATAGCGAAGCATGAAGGACATGTTTTCTGAAAGCTTGACGATTTGTTTATTCATGCCTTCTTCGGCCATTACACTAATATTAGCTAGGTTGTTATAAAGAAAATGTGGATTCATTTGTGCTTGTAAAGCGAGAAACTTTGCATCCATTTCCTTTTCCCTCGCTTGCACAACGTCATTAATTGATTTCCTCAGCTTTTCACTCATGCTTACGAAGGTGGAATGTAAGGAATCAATTTCTTCAATAGAGCTAATCGTTTGTTCGGCTATTTCTGGCGGATAGTTTGGGCGGTCTAATGGATTTAAATCTCTTATTTTAAGTCGAAGATACTCTAGTGGTTTCGTGACTCGTTTAGAAACAAAGTAAGAAATAATTAAGATAACGAATAGGGTGCTTGCCAACAGGATGATAAAGATTTTTTGTAGCTGGCTTAAGTAAGCAAACACATCGAGCTTCTCTTGGACGACAATGACTTTCCAGTTCATTTCATCAGTCGTTGAATAGGATAAGAGCTTCAGAGTTCCTTGTGGGTCATGGACATCGTAAGATTGGTTATCTTGGAAATCATGTTTGGAAATGAGATTGCTATAGTATTGGCCGGTACTTTCTTCGGAATATGGATAAAATTGTTGATTATTTTGGTTCAACACATAGATTTCTAGATTTGGATTTTGACTTCGTAATTCATTGGGATAACGGAAAAAACGATCCGCATCTTGAAGGATTTCCACAATCCCTTGATTTACATAATTTTGGTTTTTAAAAACTCGAGTTAAGGCGAGATGTTTTTTTCCTTCACTGCGCGACATTAAGAAAAGCTGGTTGTTATCTAATAGGCTTACATATTTATTTCCATGCAAGGCCATAGTCTCCTCATACCAAGCTCTGTCCTTTAAATTGACAATAATCTGTCCATTGAATTCTCCGGCCCCAACCATTTTGCCGTTTAAATCATAAATATTAGCTTGTTTGGCTGGTTGAGAACTACTAATAACCGCTAATATGACATCAATTAGGGTCGTAACCTCCGAGAACTCGTCCTGATAACTTTCAGGAGAATTGGGTGCTTTCGAGAGCTTTTCTTTAAAATGCTCTCTTACCATATTCGAATAAACAAGATTCATAGAAAAATTGTTAAGTGTATCTAGTTCTTGGTTAATCGAGTTCGTAATCGCATGATTTAATTGAATTTGGTTATTGATAATATTTTCTCTCGTCACATTGTGATAGAAGAAAAAGAGGATGGCGGCGATAGCGGTAAGTAGTGTCACGAAAAATATGGAATAATAAGCGAACAGCCTTTTCTGCAGCGTTTTAAAACGAATCCATTTCATATTAGGACACCACCAACACATAAAGTAGTCGAAAAATTACAAAGAAATGAACGGTTTCGTCTATTGAGCAATATAAAATGTAAGCGTATTCTTTTAAGTGTGAACGGTACCGTGTCATTTATTAAGTTTATCTTATCTTAATTTTATAGGAGGTTCAATGATGAAATATAAAGCGCTTTCTTTTATCGGTGTTCTTATTTTATTTGCTTTTGTGCTTATAGGATGTAGTTCGGATGATGCGTCTGGAGAGGATGGGGACAAAGTAACGTTAACTTTTGGCACACATCAATCTGGAATTCCGAGAACTGGAATCATCCAGGAAATGGCGAAGGACTTTGAAAAGGAGACTGGTATTGGAGTCGAATTTCAAATTGTACCAGATGCCCAATGGAGAGACTTAATTAAAGCGAAGTTAGCTTCTGGGGAAGCACCTGATATTTTTAATGTGGATGTGGATCCGCTTAGTATGCCGGCAAATGTCCGCCCAGAGGAAAATGCGATTGATTTAAGTGAAGAAGAATTTGTTGGCCGCATGTCTGAACAAATTTTACCTTCTGTAAGCTATCAGGATAAAGTCTACGGAGTGTCATATGCTCCGACAAAAATATGGTATGTCTACTACAATAAACAAATTTTTAACGACTTAGGAATCGAACCTCCAACTAACTATGAAGAATTTAAATCGATTAGTCAAAAAATCTTAGACTCTGGTGTAACCCCATTCTGGATGGCGCCAGCTAGTAATTGGTATCAAACATTAGCTTTATTTGAAACAGGACCAAACTATGAAAAGCTAGATCCAGGCTTATATGAGAAATTAAATAATAATGAAATGAAGGTAGCGGATATCGATCGGATGAAAGAAGTATTAGAACAAATGAAAGAATTCGCTGACCTAGGGTATTTCGGAGAAAACTTCTTATCAAATACGGTAGAAGCTGGAATTGATGCATTTGGAAAAGGCGAGGCTGCGATGTTCGTACGTGTTCCGGGAACAGAAACAGAAGTATCTGATGCTTATCCGGAAATGAAGGACAACATGGGATTCTTTACAATGCCATGGGGAGATAACCAAACAATCGGAATTAACCCAGGTGGCTCCGCTGCGATGTTTGGTAATAAAAACTCTGAGCATAAAGAAGAAATTTTGAAATTCTTTAGATGGATGACCAAGCATGAAAATCTACAGCGCGTCTTCGATGGTGGGGAAGGAAACCTAACCATCTGTTGGCCAGAAATTGAGTCCAAACTAACTCCAGAATACATCGAATATGAAGAAGCACATGAAAAAGGTACTGTCATGCAGGCAGCAGTCAAATATATTGATCCTCAGTTCATGGATGTTGGTAAAGACATTTCAGGTATGTTCGCTGGGTCACTTTCACCAGAAGAAGTGTTGGAGAACATTGATAAACGTCGTGCAGAACAAGCGAAGGTATTAAACGATTCAGCTTGGGAGGAGTAAAACTTGAAAGAGCAACTGAATCAAATCAGATGAGTCAGTTGCTCTTTTTAACAATCTTCTTCGAAGTCTATTAACGGAAGAAAGGACATCATTCTAAGATGAAATCTAAGAATTTATATCCGTGGTATTTTTCTTCAGGTGCCATTATTATTTATACGCTTTTTATCGTAGTTCCTGCGATTGTTGGGATTTATTATTCTTTTACAGATTGGAATAGCTACAGTACGGTTAAAAATTTTATCGGACTAGACAATTATAAAGAAATTTTCGCTGGGGATGACGTGTACCTAACGTATATCAAAAATACGTTTGTATTTACGATTTTTACTACCATTGCTAAAACGATATTAGGCTTATTTATTGCGATTCTACTAGTAAGTGGAATAAAGGCAGCAGGCTTTCATCGAATGGTTATTTTCTCCCCACAAGTACTCTCTTTTTTAATTGTCGGTTTAGTCTTTAAAAGCTTACTCGATCCGAACTATGGATTTCTTAACAATATGCTCGAATCCCTAGGATTGGATTTCTTAGCTAAAAGCTGGTTAGGATCCGTGGCTTGGGCTATGCCTTCTGTTATGGCTGTTGATACGTGGAAAGGGATGGGGTATATCATGGTTCTTTTCGTGGCTGGATTGCTTGCAATTCCTCAGGATTACTATGAAGCAGCAGAAATAGACGGAGCGGGCTTTTTTCAAAAACTATTTCGGATTACTCTGCCTATGCTGATGCCAACGATCACCATTGCAACTGTTTTAAATATTACGTATGGGATGCGTGTGTTTGACATTATTTATGTTCTAACAAATGGTGGCCCAGGATATGCGACCGATGTTATTAACACCGCCGTATATCAAGCCTTTGCGAAAGGATACTGGGGAATGGGAAGTGCCTTGTCCTCTGTCCTATTCGTCGTAATGGCAGTCGTATCCGTATTTATTATTCGAATTATGACGAGAAGTGAGGTGGAACGATAATGCGTTTTCGAAAACTCATGATAAAAACGGTATTGAACGCAGTGGCATGGATATTAAGCCTCCTTGTGCTTATCCCATTTGTAGTCGTTATTATTAATTCCTTTAAAACAGATGCAGAGGTCAATGTATTAACTCTTAAGCTTCCGGAAAAATGGATGTTTGAAAATTACAGTGTCGTGTTTGAACGAGGGAATCTAGCGGTATCTTTTTTTAATAGTACGTTGTATTCGGTAGTCAGCTCGTTATTACTCGTAATCGTTGTTGCTTTTTCTGCCTTTGTTCTAGCGAGGAATACGACAAAGCTGAATCGATTCATCTATTATTTTTTAGTTCTAGGGATTACCCTTCCCTTAAATTACATTCCACTCATGAGTGTCATGAAAAGCTTACATCTTATTAATTCACAGTTCGGGATTATTCTTTTATATACAGCGATGGGGATTCCCATTTCTCTATTCATCACCTATGCCTTTGTTCATAACATTCCAAAAGAGTTAGATGAAGCGGCTGTCATGGATGGATGTAATGCGTTCTCCTTATTCTTTAGAGTTATCATGCCGTTATTAAAACCAATATTAGTTACTGTCTTTGTTTTAAACTTTATGAATGTATGGAACGAGTTTACCGCGCCACTCTATCTATTAAATGACGTGGACAAATGGCCGGTTACTCTTGCTGTTTATAATTTCTTTGGTCAGTTTAGTGCGCAGTGGAATTTAGTAAGTGCCAACATTGTGCTTACCTCCATTCCAGTGTTACTCGTTTTCTTGTTTGCACAAAAGCATATTGTGGGTGGACTTACATCGGGTTCTGTTAAAGGTTAATTGCGAAAGGAGTAGTTGTTGTGAAATTTACGAATGGAAATTGGTTAGTGAAAGAAGGATTTATGATTCATCATCCGCATCAAGTTCATGATGTGCTAAAAGAGGAAGACGCCCTCACCCTTTTTGTTCCTTGCAAAGCAATTCGTCACCGAGGGGATACATTGGATGGACCGTTACTTACCATTCGTATTTCCTCGCCGATGGAAAATGTTTTTCGAATACAGACGTGGCATTTTAAAGGAGGAAAGGAGAAGTATCCTCAATTTAAGTTGAATCAGAAAGCTTCAGCAATAGAAATTTATCAAAATAATCATAAATGGGAGCTTTATAGTGGTCAAACGAAGCTGAAAATTCCTACAGATGATATTTTTCGGATGGAGTTTTTTAATCAGGATAAAAAGCTTACGCATAGTGATCAAAAGGGTCTGGCTTGGATTAGGGGAAATGACAACAAGACGTATATGAGAGGGCAGTTAAATATAAATGTTGGAGAATACTTTTACGGGTTGGGAGAACGATTTACTCCTTTCGTGAAAAACGGGCAAGTCGTAGATAGCTGGAATAAGGATGGAGGCACCAGTACAGAGCAAGCGTATAAAAATGTGCCATTCTACTTGAGTAACAGAGGGTACGGGGTGTTTGTTAATCACCCGGAACATGTCGCTTTTGAAATGGGTTCAGAGATTGTGTCTAAAAACCAGTTCAGCGTGGAGGGGGAAGAGCTAGATTATTTCTTTATTAACGGCCCAACTCCAAAAGAAGTGTTGGAAAGGTACACAGACTTAACCGGAAAGCCAGCTGTACCACCAGCATGGTCCTTCGGGCTATGGCTTACGACTTCTTTTACGACCGAATACAACGAAGAAACGGTGAATCATTTTGTGGATGGCATGCTAGAAAGAAAGTTACCTCTTAGTGTTTTCCACTTTGATTGCTTTTGGATGAAGGATATGGAGTGGTGTAACTTCGAATGGGATGAACGAAACTTCCCGGATCCAAAAGGGATGATCAAACGATTAAAAGATAAAGGGTTAAAAATCTGTGTTTGGATTAACCCGTACATCGCTCAAAAATCAAAGCTGTTTGCGGAAGCAGCGAGTAAAGGCTATTTATTAAAACGTCCAGATGGAGACGTATGGCAATGGGATCTATGGCAAGCGGGGCAAGGAGTCGTAGACTTTTCAAACCCGGATGCATGTGAATGGTATGCAGATAAGCTAAGAGCATTGATTGATATGGGAGTGGATTCGTTTAAAACAGACTTCGGAGAGCGTATTCCAACGGATGTAGTTTATTGGGATGGATCTGATCCAGAACGAATGCACAATTATTATTCGTACAAGTACAACCAAGTTGTATTTGATGTATTACAAGAAAAGAAAGGGGGAGAAGAAGCCGTCGTTTTTGCTAGATCTTCAACTGCTGGTGGGCAGCAATTCCCTGTTCACTGGGGAGGAGACTGTTATGCCACCTATGAATCCATGGCGGAAAGCTTACGTGGAGGGTTGTCGCTTTGTCTATCCGGATTTGGCTATTGGAGTCATGATATTGGAGGTTTTGAAAATACCGCATCACCAGATTTGTTTAAACGTTGGTTAGCCTTTGGGTTGTTATCAAGCCACAGTCGCTTACATGGAAGTTCTTCATACAGGGTTCCTTGGCTTTTCGATGAGGAAGCAGTAGATGTTACTCGGTTTTTTGCTCAATTAAAAAATACATTGATGCCGTATCTAATGAATGTAGCAAAAGATAACAACAAGACTGGGATTCCGCTCATGCGTGCCATGGTACTAGAGTTTCCTGAAGACCCGACTTGCGCGATGTTAGACCTTCAATATATGCTTGGTGATTCTTTATTAGTTGCGCCTATCTTTAATGAGGAGGGAGAAGCGAGCTATTATTTACCGAATGGTAAATGGACGAATCTACTAACGGGAGCCGTCGTGGAAGGTGGCACATGGCAGCAAGAATATCATGATTACATGAGTATTCCATTGTTTGTACGAGAACACACTATTTTACCAATCGGACAAAACAAAGAAAGACCAGATTATCATTATTCAGAGGAAGTAACATTTTATGTTTATGAGCTACAGGAGAGAAAGAAGGCAAGCGCAGTTATACGTAACGTTACAGGAGACATCGTTGGTTCTATCTCCATGGAAAAGGATGGAGAACAAATAGTAGTAGAGGCAGACATGCCTTCCTCGTACTCTATTAATTTATCAGGTTATTCCACTATAGCCAAAACGACGAGTGGTCATTGGTCGACCGGTAAACAAGGGGTACAGATTATACCAAAATCTAGTGACTCACAATATGCTATTCACTTATAAGATACTTTTTAAAATGGAAGGGAGAATGTAATGAAAAAAGCTAAACGAAATACGAAAATGGTGTTTAGTCTATTATTAGTATTTGTTCTAGCATCTCAGAGTTGGCTACCCAGTTCCATAGAAGTACAATCTTCAGAAAAAACATATGAGTATCCATTTAAAAACCCTAATCTACCATTAGAGGAAAGAGTGGACGATTTAATCTCGAGATTAACACTAGATGAGAAAGTATCATTCCTCCATCAATACCAACCGGCGATCCCTAGATTAGGGATCAAATCTTTTCGTACCGGTACAGAGGCGCTCCATGGGGCAGCTTGGCTAGGAGAAGCGACTGTTTTCCCGCAAGCTACCGGACTAGCCAATACGTGGAATGAAGCATTGATTAAAGAGGTGGGGTCTGCAGTAGGGGATGAGGTTCGTGCTTTTCATACGCTTTATCCAGAGGATGTAGGTCTCTCGGTATGGGCTCCAGTTGTGGACTTGCAACGCGATCCACGTGCAGGTAGAAATGCGGAAGGCTTCGGAGAAGATCCTTATTTAACGGGAAAAATCTCGACTGCATACTCCGAAGGACTCAAAGGGGACGATCCTTTCTATGTCAAGACAATTCCGACACTAAAGCATTTTTTAGGCTATAACAATGAAAAAAATCGTGGTTCCAGTTCTTCAAGCCTAGACCCTAGAAATCTATATGAATATCAACTGAAGTCGTTTGAGCATGCGATTAAGTCTAAGGCAGCCTTATCAATGATGCCTGCCTACAATTCTATAAATGGCAAACCAGCAAACTTAAGTCCTCTGATTCAAGAGGTTGTGAAGGATCGGTGGGCAGATGACTTTTTTGTTGTAAGTGATGCTGGTGATATTTCTGGCTTAGTGAATGATCACAAGTATGTCCGTACGTACGAAGAAGCCGCGGCTTTATCCATTAAAGCTGGAATTGATAGCTTAACCGACCAAAGTGCTGATTCGGAAACGGTTTTAAAGTGGATTCATGGTGCGTTGGATAAAGGTTTATTATCCGAATCGGATATTGATCAGGCTGTACGAAACATCTTGCCGCTCCGTTTCCGAACTGGTGAATTTGATGGGCCAGCACTTGATCCTTATTCGGGAATTGACGAGAGTGTTATTAATAGTAAAGCACATCAACAACTAGCTCTTCAAACAGCGCAGGAGCAGCTAGTACTTTTAAAAAATGAACAAAAAGCTTTGCCTTTGAGTAAAAATACCGATGGAAAAGTGGCGGTCATTGGTCCTTTGGCTGATCAAGTATTTAACGATTTTTACAGTGGAACACTGCCTTACGCAGTATCCACATTAGATGGAGTGAAAGCGAAGCTTCCGGAGGAGCAGGTTGCTTTCTCAAGAGGAGTCGACCAAATCGCCTTGAAATCTGTGAAAACAGGAAAATATGTGACGGCATCTCCAGAAGGAAATGTAAATTTAGCAGCAAATGCAAAGGAAATAGGTCAAAATGAAACATTCTCGCTCTATGATTTTGGTTGGAATCAATATTTGTTGCGCTCCCATGCTAATGACAAATATGTATCCAATACGTTTAGCGAGGATGTGAAAAATAATGAAAGTTCACCTGGACGTCAGGAAAATGCACCAGGTACACAGGATTGGTTTACGTATCAAAACTACAACTATGAGAAGCAGGAAGATGGAACCTATTCCTTATACAATTATCAATGGGGACATTGGGATACTGGGCTTGAAGGTGGCCGGTATGTGACGGTTGGAGAAGAAGCTCCTCATTCTCTTACGGCATCAAAAGTATCGGTAGAAGGAGATGCCGAAAAATTTGAAGAAACTATTGTCGTAGATGGAGAAAAGGATGCGCAACAAGTAGCGAAGGATGCAGAAGCTGCAATTGTCGTCGTTGGGGATCAAACGTTACTGAACGCTCGCGAAACCATCGACCGCCAAGACATAATTCTTCCGCCATCTCAAAAAGAATTAATCGAGAAGGTAGCAGCTGTTAACAAAAATACAATTGTAGTGCTTGTCTCTAGTTATCCGATGGCTATGCCAGAAATAGAAGCCAATCCGAACGTAAAAGCTATTCTGTATTCTTCGCATGGCGGGCAGGAAGAGGGAACTGCCATTTCGGATGCGCTATTCGGAGACTATGCACCAGCAGGTAGAGTGAACCAAACGTGGTATAAAAGTGTGGATCAGCTTCCTGACATCATGGAATACGATATCATTAAAGGAGAAAGAACCTATCAATATTTTGAAGGAGAAGCACTTTATCCATTTGGCCACGGATTAACCTTTACGAACTTTAAATACGATAATCTAAGATTAAGCTCCCATATGATTGATGCGGATGAAAAGGTGAAGGTAAGTGTAGATGTTAAAAATGTAGGGGACATCGCCAGTGACGAAGTTGTTCAACTGTATGTTCATGACAAAAAGTCTAGTGTGAAACGTCCAATAAAAGAGCTGGAAGGATTTAAACGAATTCATCTCAAGCCAGGTGAAACGAAAAAAGTAACGCTAACTCTATCCGCAAGTGAATTGGCTTTTTGGGATGTTACGAGAGAAAAATACGTCGTAGAAACAGGTGTATTCGAAGTTTTGGTAGGACGATCTTCTGAGGACATCAAAGAGAAGAGTATTCTTTATGTAAAAGGTGAGAGAATTCCGTCTCGAGACCTTACAAAAGAAACGAAAGCGGAGAACTACAACGACTACAGTGGAGTAAAAATTGTGGAAGAATCCAAAGACAGTTCTTATGCAGTAGGGGATATTGATACAGGAGATTGGCTCCTTTATAAAGATGCATGGTTTAGAAAGCGGGTTTCACAGTTTAATGTTCGAGTTGCAAGTGAACAAACTGGTGGAACGATTGAACTTCGTCTAGACCATCCGAAACGAGGAAAAGTAGTAGCAACAATTTCTGTTCCAAATACTCAAGGGTTGCAAAAGTGGAAGAATGTCAACGTAGAAATGAAGAGACTTAAGGGGAAACATGATGTGTACCTCACGTTTAAAGGGAATATGGCGGTTGACTCGTTTTCGTTTAAGTAAATAGTTGTAAAAGGAACAGCACCTACTTTGATTTGTAGGTGCTGTTTGATTGGTATGTGGTATTGGCGCCACAAAATCCTATTGCTGCTTATATAAAACATCTGCCAATCTCGCATACATGAAATCAAAAAAGTGAATCTCATTGTAATTTGGATTTTTTTGAAATGGAGGCTGTTGTACAAGTAATGCATGGACCTGGTCTGCATACTTGTCGTTGTCCGTTTCCAAAAAGTAGAGAAGAGCTAACGCATATACCGAGCTAGACTCATAGGCAACAGATTTTTGAAGGGTTTCTTTTTGATATCCACCGAATAGTTTGCCAGTTACATCTAATTCTTGTTTCAACCAGTGATCAAAGGAAGTGGGAGGACTGCCTATAATTTTGTAGTATTGAATCGCGATTAACAATTGATCAATCATATTAATCGTCGAAGGAGACGCTTCCATAAACTCCTGCTTCTCAACGTCATAGATTTCACGGAAAAATGGTTTTTTGAGTATAGAGTCTTCCATTACTTGTTTATAGGAAGCTTCGTCAATGGAGCTTACGTCTTTTAAAACGTCATGGTTTATATAGCTTAAATGGAAGATGGTTGATTTTTGATCTGCATTCCAATCATAATAATCTACAACCATGCCTTTATTTGTTTGTGTATCAAGTAAAGTTGTTTGTAATTCATTAGCTAATTTTATATAGCTATCATTTAGGAATTGTTTACTGGCCCCCTTTAAGCTTTCAATCACTCGTAAATCATCAACAGATGCATTAGTTGTCGTATCCTCGGTAAGTTGCCATTTTAAGAACAACTGACCACCTTGCTCTACCACATAATCCTCTTTTAATACATCTACTTGTTTGGCAAACTCTTCCTCATCTTTAGTTACTAGTAAGAAATACATATATTGGCCAATGCTCTCCGATAAGTATTGAGCATCAGCTAATCCACCATAGTTTCTTATCCATCCTTCTTCGTTTACATAATGCTCTTGAATAATCGCTTTCACTTCTTCCGCGTACGGGTCTTTTTTGGGTACGAAAAAGAATACAACAATAAGGGAGAGCGTAGCTATCATAGTCATTAAAATTAGTTTCTTAATCACGCCGCTTCTCCTTTTTTAAATCGTTTCGTTTTATCCCACGCTATTGCTTTTCTCGTAATACGACTCCAAATATAGGCACTTCCACTTCTTAATAGAAGGAGTAGGAAGATTTGGGCATAGGTAAAATACATGATTAAACCTATAAAAACATTAAAAGGAGTAATGGTTTTTTCAAGCACCATTGCACTTATAATCTGAGCGGTATAAACAACATAGCTCATAAACCAGAATAAAAGCAATGGAGATTCAAAATCGGGAAGATCATATCCAATCAATGACATGATAAACCACGTATTAGAGAAGAGTAATAATACAACAAAAAAGAAATATGTTAGGACATGTTGCATGCTATGAACGAAGGTTTTCCCTTTCCAAAATTTCCACTCGTGGAAGGACTTCTCTAATAAATATAAATTCCCGGTTAACCAGCGAGTTCTTTGACGAACGAACGTCGTGATTCTCTCAGGCTCCTGTTCCCAAGTATGGGAGTGGTGAACGACAGGTAGGGTGTAACCCATTGCAGTAAGTCTTACGGTTAATTCCGCGTCCTCAGCTAGTGCATAAGGATCATAACCGCCTGCTTTTTCTAAGATGTCACGTTTTAACAACATATTTGTGCCTGCTAAAGAGCCCGTTTTAAAAGCTCGCCATCTTCCACTTTGCATTAACAATTGAAACACCTGAAATTCTAGTGCAATCATACGTGTAAGAATGTTTGTATCTGCATTAATCGTTTTTACATATCCTACAGCTCCAGCAGCATCCTTTGTCGTTGCTGCTGCATGCACCAATTCAATAACCGCATTAGGTTCAGGCTGGTTGTCCGCATCAAATACGACAAAGTAATCGGAATTCGTAATGGACAGTCCATAGTTTAAAACACGTGACTTCCCTTTCGGTGAACCAGGTGGAACCTTTACATAATGAATACGAGAAAAAGTACGTCCAAATGCTTGTACAATTTTTGCTGTATGATCACTTGAAGCATCATCTAACAAATATACGTTTAAAGCTCCTGGATATTCCAGTTTGACCATGGCATCTAACGTATCTTTTATGACCACTTCTTCATTATGTGCCGGAATAAGTACGGCAACAGAAGGATAGAAATCTAGCTTTATATCCTTTCTAGCTTTCATCCTTTGCATAATACCGACAATGGTAAGGTAAGAATAATAGATAAGCATCGACCAGAAGAACAGCATAACTAAAACGAGTATTGTCTTCATCTTAATGAATGCACCATCCCATTTGTTTTCCTTTTCAATCCGTCCATCTCCTCTTCTGGTATAATTTCGTAGCTAACTGGAATCTCAATGAAGTTCAATTGGTTTCGTAACATATCAAACAGACGATTTATTACTATGTTACATCCTTGTTCGTTCGTGTTTTGAAGGAAAACTAAAAAGGTATGTTCCGATGTTTTGGTCACAAAATCAAATTCACTTCTAATAGCTTGCAGAATAGAAGTAGAAAATACATGATTCATTGAATCTTTGGTATGCTCTAAACTATGAACGGTAAAGGAAACATAATAGTTCGTTTCTCCTCTTCTTTTCGTCCCAGTTGAAATAACATTTACTCGGTTTAGAAACTCAGACGGCATAAGTACATTGGTTGTGCTATCCCATTTCTCCAGCTCTTGGACACGCTGTCGCAAGCTCTTTACGTCCTCCTGTATCTTTTTCACTGCGGCAAATAGAAGCCAAAGGATAATTAAAGAAGCTGTCAGAAATATGTGCTGAATGACAAAATCTATTTGGACCTGCAAGGATGACCGTCTAAAGAAACCATAAAAAAGAAGGATAAAGCCGATTAACAATACAATGGAAAGTAGTATAATAAAATTACGACTTGTTGAGAAAAAATTCATTATTATAATAGAGATTAGGATAATAGATAAATTCACTAGGAACAGGATGTCATTACTAGATAAATAGAATAAACCAAGAAAGCTAATTAACAGTAAAGTAACTAGTAGGTGTAGTGTTGTTAATGACTTCACTTGATGCATTTCATCCGCTCCTTTTATTTGGGTTGACAATTATTTATAACGTATCCTATCTGGGTCGAAATTACTAGTAATATTTCAAATGTTTTTATGGAAATTCTATGAAATGATTTTTAGTATAACTCTTATTAAATAAAGAGGGAGCAATGTATGAAAAAAATAGCTTTTATTATACTTATTTTATTTCTTATTTCTATTAATGGAAATCTTGTGACAGCGGAGCAAACAGAGAATCATGTACTTATTTTATACTCTCCAAATAGTGAACAAGATGTAACACAAGTTCAGATCCTCGATTTAATTGTTGGTGAGTTTACTAGCGATATTACCATAAAACAAGTGAGTGACTTTCAACCAAGTGACCAGGATACCTATACTGAAATTATTTATATGGGTTTAGAGAGCGAGCCCTTACCTTCATCTGTTCAAACCTATATGGAGGATTTTCAAGGGGGAGTTTTATTTATTGGACATAATGTGGAGCAGTTGACAGATAGATTTGATTTTATTGTACCATCTGGTGAAAAATTAGTAGATTCGGTTAGCTATCCGACTAAGAATTTGAAAGAAATGCTTCCAGAGGAAAGAATTATCATTCAAGCAAAACGGAAACAGGAAACGGAACAATTACTTATAGCAACTAGTAAAGATGGCGCTACCTATCCTTTAATGGTTTCTCAAAACAATTCTTATTATCTTGCTAGTGAATCCTTATTTAAACCAGTAGGGAGTCTTGTAAGAGAAGTGCTTTTTACTTTTTTTAATCAATCAGATCACGGACATAAGCTATATTTACGGTTAGAAGATATCCATCCCAAAACAAACCCGGATAATTTAATGGAAATTGCTACCTACCTAGCAGAAGACGATATTCCGTATATGGCCGTTGTTATACCGGAATATGTTAACAATGAAACAAAGCAAAAGATACATCTTTCAGATTCTCCAAAATTAGTGAAGACCTTGCAATATATGCAAGACCATGGTGGTACTATTGTCCTACATGGCTATAAGCACCAATATCGAGATAGTGAAACAGGGGAAGGGTATGAATACTGGGATGTTGAGAACGGTAGGCCTATTCTACAGGACCCTAAGGCAAAAGCCTTAAAAAGAGAAGATTTTTCTTCAGAGGAAGACTATCAAAGGTTTTTAACAGAGGGACTAGATTATGAGCGGTCCTATATTAAGCAGACCCTTGAACAGGGGATTCAGGAATTAGTTGCACATAAGCTATATCCTTTAGCCTTTGAAGCACCACACTATGCTATGTCCCAAACTGGGTACAAGATTCTTGCGGAACACTTTTCCACTTATATCGGACAAGCTCAGCTTTCCGATAAGAATTGGAAGGCTGTTTATGCGCCTCTTTCCCAAAGTAATCCTAGATTTTTAAGAGGAATGACTCTTATACCGGAAACACTAGGATATGTGGAAGATGAAAATCCTGAGGCTATTCAAGACATGAAAGAATTGGCGTTAGATTATCTAAATTATTCAGGATCGTATCTATCTGCCTTTTATCATCCGTACTTAGGTGTTGATAAACTGCAAGATCTTGTGAACATGTTGCAAGAGCTTCCGGATACTGCTTGGGGCAGTCTGAAAAACATGAACAATCATGTGGAAATGGGTGATATTGCGATTTCCTCTCATAATGGGAAAATTGAAGTAAGTAAAGACTTTTTATCCAGTGAATATGAGGAAAAGCTCTTTTATAAAAAAGTACTCGTTTGGGGTATTCCGAGCATTATTGGAATGATCCTAGTAACATGGATTATTTTATCAAGGAGAGCAAATCGTGCTCTACATAAAAAGGACCTTTGAAACATAGTGGAAGCAGTTAATTTGCAAGTAAAGAGCCGCTAATAAGATGGGTATCAAGATAATCATGTGAAGATATTGCAGAACTTGCAATATCTTTTTTGTGGATATAAACATATTTATCTATGTTAAACTTATTGATAAACTACCTGTACGAGTGTAGATTGGATCCATCGCAATCCTGACACGATTTGTGTATATGAAACAAAAACCAGTAATCAATGTGTGGAACAATTGAGGATCCGTTAAAAATCAAGAAAATCGTATCATTTATTAATAATGCGATGGATTGGACGGATGATATAGAACCACATAAAAATAGGATGTGGATGAAAATTGGATCGTTAAACATGGAAGTACTATTTGAAGCGGAGAAGGAAATTTATTTACGCTC
Organism: Radiobacillus deserti; assembly: GCF_007301515.1. Taxonomy (GTDB): domain Bacteria; phylum Bacillota; class Bacilli; order Bacillales; family Amphibacillaceae; genus Radiobacillus; species Radiobacillus deserti. The sequence continues at coordinate 2,528,759 of NZ_CP041666.1, read as the reverse complement.
AGATGAAGGTATAAAAATGATGAAACCAGATCCAGAGTTTTTAAAACTAATAACTTTTTAACCTACACGTTAAGGCTGCAGAACTAATTCTGCAGTTTTTTTATTTGGAACAAAACGGAATTATTCCTATTTACAAAACGAAATGGTTACGATATAATTTGTTTGGATTTGAATTAGGAAGGGAGAAAAGAATGAAAAACTTAGCGAAGGTACTGAGCTTTCTTGCATTGGTTACAATGATTTTAAATGCGTGTGGTCAAGATGAAGAAGCTAGCCAATCTACAACTGATGATGCAAAAGACGAAACATTAAAAATTTATACGACATTGTATCCACTGCAGTATTTTACAGAACAAATAGGAGCTTCCTATGTGGAAGTGGAGTCCATTTTACCAGCTGGGGCAGACGCTCATACATACGAGCCAACCTCTAAGACGATTGTAGATATTGCAGAAGCGGATGCATTTGTTTTTCATACAGATGAAATGGAAACATATGCTGCAACGATTAAGGAAGCATTAGATAAAGATATTCCTACTTTAGAAGCGGCAAAAGGAATTGCGATGCTGGAACACATTCACGGAGAAGAAGCGACAGAAGATGGACACGATCATGCAACAGGGGAAGAACATGATCACAGTGAGGAAGAAAGTGCAGAGGAAGAGCATCGCCACAATCATGGAGATCAAGATCCCCATGTGTGGCTAGATCCAATCCGTTCTATTGCGATGGCGGAGAATATTAAGGACATGCTGATAGAACTTAAGCCAAAAGCAAAAGAAGAACTAGAAACTAACTTTGCAGACTTAAAAGAAAGATTAGAAAAACTAGATGAAAAGTTTCATAGTCAGTTAGAAGCACAAGCTAGGAATGAAATTTTAGTTACGCATGCTGCATATGGATATTGGGAAGAAGCATATGGCATTGAACAAATCGCGATTACTGGATTGTCCCCATCCAATGAGCCATCCCAGAAGCAAATAGAGAACATTATAGATGTGGTAAAAGACCATGGTATTCAGTATCTATTATTCGAGCAAAACGTGGAACCAAATGTGGCTAAAATTATTCAGAATGAAGCGGGACTAGAGTCCCTTGATATTCATAATCTAGAAGTGTTAACAGAAGAGGATATCGAGAATAAAGAGGATTACTTTTCGATTATGGAAAAAAACTTAGCGGTTCTAGTAAAAGCACTAGAAGAATAGTCTAATAGGGGACATCCCAGTTTGTAGGAGTGTCCCCATCATTACAATATCGATTCCGAACGAAACGTCTCCAGTTCCAGATGACAATCCGCAAGTTCGAATGTGGATGCTAATATAGTATCTCGAGTTAGAATATGATCAAATTATCGAAGATACAAAGCAAAAGCCCATCTATTCAAATGTCGGATTCTTTATATGCTACCTAATCAGCAGATAAAAAGTGACATCAAAGCTATGAGGGTAGACGAATTACCTTACATGGCTTTGTGTTTAAAGAGGATAGATTTATGGAGAACCAGCTTGTGATAGGTCGATTCATTATTACTCATTGTGTAGCAGATTCCAGTATAATCGGCTTTTATCAGAATTTGAGGATGCAGCATCGTTGCCTCAAGATTAGTGGATTGAAGCAACCGGCAAAATAAAAATTGAAGCTTTCAATGGTGTGCAAATGCCAACGGTTGAGGTGACGGAATGGAAACAAGTGGAGAGACTGGAACAGCCGTATCTGTACCCGTTAAGTATTGAAATTATGTAAAGGAGAAGCTGATATGGTTTAAAGGCCATATCAGCTTCTTTTTTATGAAACACTTTCCATTTTATAAACGTATGTAATACCAGAATCTTCTCTTAAGGAGGTTGGCTGCGCATGAATTTTTTTACATTTCTTTAATCGTAGTCTACTTAATGTTAAAAACAGAAAAAAGATCAATCAGATAACAAAGAAGAACCTTGTTAGCATAGTAATTGTTAATGATTGGTATCGCCACGTTAATTATCTATGTTGGTGGAAACTGGTTACTTGGATTTATTGAAAATGGAATACTCAGCACTATCGTTAAGTTTCTGATTGTGGTGGTAACCATTGTAGCATGTAGCACAGTTATAGACACACTAATGAAGAGGATTACTAGTTAAGGGAGGAGAATTGTAAATGGATAAGAAAGAGTTAAAACAAAAGGCCTTAACACTTGTAAGTATCCCTGATCATTATGAAACGATAATAGAGGAATGTATGGTAGAAGAAAATGGAGAGGGGGAAGCATTTTTCACTTGGGCAAATAAAGAAAGGGAAGAAGGAATAAGTGTTACACTTGATTTAGATGGAAACTTACTAAAGCTCTCTATAGATAAGAAGATGGTTGAAGAGATTCGTCCTTCTTTAGATATACAGGAAAGAAAGGAACTTGCGGAACAATTTTTACTTACGCATCATCCAGAAGCGTTAACATCTTTAACCTACCATCGATCTGAAAATAGAAGTCGCGCTGTTCGCTTTTATTATGAGCAAATCGTGATGGACTTACCGCTCCCAAGTGCTGGGTGTTTTATTGATGTCACTGCTAAAGGTGAAATCGTTACGTTTTCATTGGATGGAATTAAGTCTAATCCTAAAATCCCAGAGAAATTTATTCAAAAGCAAAAATTGTTCCATGATGTCACATCTAGGCTTTCTTTTAATTTATTGATCACGAAATTGTACAAGAATTTGTACGAGGTTGAAAAAGATAGGCTCTATATGGTGTATGAACCGGAGCCGTTCATGGAATATGTCGTGGATGCAGTTGAACCTACCTTATCTACTATACATGAAGAAGAAGAAAAGGTTTATACGCCACTACCAAAAATTGAAACAACTAGATTTGAGCGTAGCACGATAGAAGAAATAGTTGGAATAACAGACAACATGGAAATGATAAGGAAAGTGGATCTTGGTGAAGAAACAGGAATGGTTTGGCGAGACCGTGATTGGGAGAATGAAACGAATAGCCGGTCAGTCGATGGATTCTTCCATAATCAAAATGATGGAACAGTGAAAGCATTTGTTACGGAGTCTGGTGACGTACGGAGTTTTATGTGGTTTGCGGAACGAACTGGAGAGAAGAGCTTAAATCGAGATGAATGCTTTCAGATTACACTCGACTTCCTGCAAAGCATGATTCCAGAATATATGCCTTATTTAAATGTTAAAATGACTTCTGATGATGGCGATGAGATGTCAGACAAAGAGCATTTTTTATTCCGCGTACATAATGGTCATGGCATTACGTTTCAAACTGAAATTGTGACTGTGGCGATTAATCGAACAACTGGAAGAGTTGACTATTATAGTGGTCCTAGAGCTTCGGTTGAGGAGCTTGAAGAATTGCCTCTTGAACCCCGGTATAGTGAAGAAAGAGTAAAAGAAAAATTCTTAGAGCATCTAGATTTTGATTTAGCATGGACTCGGGATTATGAGGAAGAGGATGGTTCCTACAAGCTTGTGTACAAGCCATGCGACCGCCAGTCAAGAAGAAAGGTTCGATTTATTGATGCCCTTACAGGGGAAGTAATATTAGACAAAGAAGATGATTAATATAATAGAATAACTCACAGTAGACCACCTTATTGGTGGTCTTTTCAATGTTCACAAAATGTTCACTTATGAGAAAAAAGTATTGTTGATATACTGATCATCTATGACAAGGAGGTGATTGTATGCCAACTACCAAAAGAGAAGGGTTAATATTTGGAATAATGATGTGTCTTGGAATGGTTCTGGTAATGGCGAATTATAATCTTTGGCTGAACGATGCCTATGGCCATTTATCTATAGGTGGTATTTTAGTAGAACTACTAATAGGTTTTGTCATTGCTCTACTTCTTGATTTATTTTTAGTAGGCCCAGTTGCAAAAGCATTAACCTTTCGAATACCCTTTAACAAAACGAATAAACTATTATTTGTCCTAATCATGTCAACGTGTATGATTATTGGGATGGTTCTATTCATGTCTATTTTTGGACTTATTACTCAAATCATCGGTTCTGGTCTGGATGAAAAAGGTATCTTGATAACATATCTCGTTATTTGCTTCAAGAATTTCATCGTCGCATATCCATTACAGCTGATTATTATGGGTCCACTTGTACGATTCATCTTTGTGCGTTTCGTTAAAAAAGAACCTATTGAAGTAACTATTGGATAATGAAAAGGGGCTGGGACATAACGAAAACAACAGCCTATACTAGCTCCGGAACTATACGTAAACTCCAGCGGGAAAAAAGGCATCGGTGAGACCCCACAGTGCGTTAGCACGAGGAGGCTCACCAGCCGCCCCCGGAAAGCGTGGTATATTTCCGGAGCGGGGTATAGGCACTATTTATAATTGTTCTTTTTTTAGTTGCTTACTATACTTTTGTCTCAACCTCCATAATTCATTCTTCTTTTCGAAAGAAAGTCCCCTTCCTACTAATCTTTCTTTGCTTATGAAAAACGGTAATAAAAGCAGAGCTAATGACGAAAAAAATTCCAATTACTTGTAAAGTATTGAAAGAATCATCAAAGACTATAACCCCTATTAAAACAGCTATGATTGGTTCCATTGCTCCTAAAATAGCCGCTTTACTAGACTCGATGTACGCAAGTCCAAATGTGTAAAAGGTGTAAGCAAGGATTGTAGAGACTACGGCTATTCCAACGATATTTATCCAAACTTCCGTGTATTGGAAAGCCTCCGTTTTTTTCCATAATCCACTCGTTGGAAAGATGAAAATACTCCCCATTAACAAAGCATAGAATGTAATCGTTAAAAAGTTATAGTGCCAACTTATAAATTTCCCTATAATACTGTACAAGGCACAGAAAAAAGCAGATAGAAGTCCAAGTATTAGGCTAATTGCAGGAATGTTCACATTTCCAATTGGTACTAGTTTTACGACCAGCGCACAGCCAACCAGTGTTAGAATGATAGATACTGTCTTTTTTCTCGTCACTTTTTCTTTAAATATGATTCTTGAAAGGATAGCTACGAATATAGGGGAAGTATAGAGTAAGACGACCGCAATAGACATGGAGGTCTGCTCCATAACCGTAAAGTAACACCAATTAAAAATGACGATACTAAATACACCTAATCCGATGAAATAAGGGATGTGTTTTACCTGTATTCGTAAATGATGTCGAGCAAATAAACTCATAAAGCAGAATAGGATGAAGGAAGAGCTTGATAATCTAAGCGTCACAATCTCCCATGCTGTAAATCCATAGTTATATAACGATTCAACAAACAGTCCGGTTAATCCCCAAAAGCTTGCTCCTAGTACCGTTATGAAATAAGCAATATATTGCTTCATACTTTCACCTTCTTTTCTCTTTTTTTAAAAGGTTTCCGTATTTTTTCTATATGTTGAGTCTAGTATAGGCATTGTATCACAATATGGTGTGGCATAAACACACATGTATGAGAAAAAGCATCCGAGTTTGGATGCTTTTTTATGGATGAAAATGGTGGAATAAAGAAAAATCAAAGTAAGGAGGTGCAATATAGTTATATCGATTCTTTTCTAAGCAGTCGTTAATTGTGCCCCTATTTTTCTTATATCATGGTTTACTACGTTAAAAATCGAAGAAGAACGGTTCATTTAAAGAATTAACAGTCCTGTTCCAATCGTAATAAGAAACGCACCTGTAATTGTTCGTTTTGTAGGTTTTTCCTTTAGGATAATAAAACTTAGAATCATCGTAATGACTACACTAAATTTATCGATTGGATTTACTACACTCACATTCCCTATAGCAAGGGCACCGAAATAACATAGCCAAGACAAACCTGTGGCAGCACCAGATAATAATAAGAAAAGATACGATTTTTTGGATATCTCCTTTAGTTCCTTTATGGTCCCTTGAAAGAAGACAATCCCCCAAGCAAACAATATGATTACAACGGTTCGAATAAATGTTGCTACATTGGAATCGACAACTTCCATCCCAACCTTTGCTAGAATGTTAGTGAACGTAGCAAAAATAGCTGATAAAATGGCAAGAAAAAGATAGGATTTTGTATTAATTCGTTTCTTATCGGTATATTTCTTTTGCCTTTCCATTAGCACGAAAGTACCAATGGAGATGACAATACCTCCTGATACCACAGGAAGTGTAGCTGGCTCGTGTAATAGAATGAATGATAAAAGAATGGTTAAAACCACACTTGCTTTGTCAATTGGGACTACTTTTGATACATCTCCAATTTGTATAGCTCGAAAGAAACAGAGCCAAGACAATCCGGTGGTTAACCCGGAAAGAATAAGGAAAATAAGTGATTTTATAGATATAGACACAATTGCTTCTATTTCTCCGGTGATAACCACCATAATAAATGCCATGATGACAACAACTACGGTACGTACCGCAGTAGCCAAATTGGAATTCACTTTTTCAATCCCGATTTTAGCAAGAATTGACGTAAATGCTGCAAATAGTGCGGCGAGAAGAGCTAGAACAACGCTCATAACAAAATCTCCATTTCATTACGTATTGTGATAGGACCTTAACATAATATTCTCGAAACGTAGAGGAATATGAGTTGTTTAAAGGGTAAGGGTTGGGTTATAGGAAAATTTTTCTAGCACATTATATCATAGGCGAAAGGACATGGTTGTATGATGATAAGAAAAGCAACGGATTCAGATGCCAAAGGCATTTCGAAGGTTCATGTGGAGAGCTGGAAAACTACTTATCGAGATATTCTCCCACATGATTATTTAGAGCAGCTCTCCTACAAAGACCGAGAACAAAGGTGGCTCGATAACATGAAGAACTCCTCTGTATTTGTTGCGGAGGATGAGCTTGGCAAAATTGTCGGGTTTGCTAATGGAGGCAAAGAAAGAACAGGTACCTATAATGTAAAGGGAGAGCTTTACGCTATCTACCTTTTGAAAGATTATCAACGCAAGGGAATAGGGAAGAAATTATTAAAAGCAGTCACGAAGGAGCTTTTAAAACAAAATCTTACTTCGATGCTTGTATGGGTACTTCGTGACAATGCTAGTCGGGAGTTTTACGAAAAAATGGGGGGAAAGTAGGTAGATACCAAACAAATTCAAGTCGCAGGGATGAAAGTAATAGAAACTGCTTATGGATGGGAAGATATTCGGCTAATTATGTGATTTATCTGTTGGTGAGGCATATCCTGGTTCATTTCTTTCTGCAATAATATCTTGGATAATTTCAATATGCATAACAGCCCAAGCTCTTTCTCGAAAATGAATAATGACACTTGAAGTAAGTGTAAAGAAATAAAGTAAACTAAACAGAATCCAAAGAGAGTTTCCGTGCTGGAACAGAATGTCTTCCAGTTTATCTGAGAACAGAAAAAGAAACCAAGGAACTGCGGTTATAAATATTGGAATCATTCCTGATCCGTTTCGTTCTTTTATGATCCGAAAATATACGAGCTTAAGTGTATAGGTATCCAATGTCCGATAAAACGTCCGAATATCTTGAATCTCTTCTAATTCCCGTAATCTTTTATGTGAATTAGATGAATGATTGACTCTTCTCAATTTTAAATAAAATTTATGAGCATCCCCACGAAAAGCCAATGTTATCACTTCCCATCCCTTTATTGCCTAGTTCTAGCTTGAACATATTGGGAAGGTATTAAACCATTAATGGAATTAATTGAAACATTTAAAAGCGGGAGTTCGTAAACTATATAAGAAGTTCAAAAAAATGGAGGTGTTACTATGTCGGAAGAATGGATAACGCGAATAATCCTATTGGCCATGATGTTACCGATGATTTTTTACTTTATCGCTTTAGGAATTAATACCCGTAAAACAGAAGATATGTATAAACGTGACATGACGTACGAACTCAATCCGTTTACCGGTACGAAAATGCCGGTAAAGGAAAAGGAAACAAAGATAGATTAGCTTCTTTAGTAACGTAAAAGGAGTGCGTGTGATGGCAAGTAACCATATGCAAACACCAAGCAATGGTATAGAAAGAAAGCAAGATTGAAGGAAAAAAAGATACCCGGGCAACTGTCACAATTAGCTTGGAACAAGTAGGGGGGATGGACATTAGAAATAGAGGGGCTGGTGTCATTATAAAAGGGGGGAAGGTTGCCCTGATTCAACGTATTCAAAATAACGAAATGTATTATGTTTTTCCTGGTGGAGGTATAGAGGACAATGAGACCCCCGAAGATGCTGTAATTAGAGAAGTGAAAGAAGAATTAGGAGTGGAAATAGTATTGGAAAGGTTATTTACCATGATGGATTTTAATGGCACTCAGTATTTTTTTTCTAGCCCAAATTAAAAGTGGCATATTCGGAACGGGACAAGGAGAAGAGTACACGAATAAGGGAAAGGGGATATATAATCCTTTGTGGTTAAACGTTGGAGAGCTATCCAAGTATGATATAAGACCGAAAGAGGTTGCTAACCAAATTGAAGGATGTTGGGGAAATAGGAGGATGACGTAATGGAGTATGTAAAGGAATTACGTAGAAAAGTAGGTCATCAGCCTTTAATCCTTCCTGGAGCAGTTGTTGCAATCGTAAATTCGGATAATCGAGTTCTTTTGCAACATAGAACAGATGGGGGATGGGGTCTACCTGGTGGTCTTATGGAGTTGGGAGAAAGCTTGGAAGATACAGCAAGAAGAGAAGTAAAAGAAGAGACGAACCTTCAAGTAGGGCAGCTTACGCTTCTACAAGTATTCTCTGGACCAGAATTCTATTTCAAAATTCCGAATGGGGATGAATTATATTCAGTAACAGCTCTTTATTGGACTAAGGACTTTTATGGAGACATTCTTGTTAATGAACATGAATCACTCGATGTAAGGTTTTTTGAAATGAATAATTTACCCGAAACATTGAAAGAAGAATATCGAACCTATTTAGCACCATTATTAGAATCTTTGTAAAATAGTACATATTAAAGGAGCTATATCAATAGCTCCTACATAATTGAAATTATGAACTTGCATTAGGATTCGTAGATTCTTCATTAGTATGTTGACTTTTTGTTAAATTTAACTCCTCTTTTAATCGTTGAGTAGTTTGCGCTAATCCGGTTTCATCAGGAAAGAAGTAGTACAAACCACCATTTAGTCGATCATTTACCCCTTTTAGTTCATAGGATTGGATAGAAGATACATCCATCGAAGCATACATTTTTTGTAATGCGAAAATCTCATTCGGTTTTAAGCTCGTGTTAATGTTTTTGCCTAGAATATCGGAGATTTCGCCGATGTTAAAAATAGTGCCGGCAGATATTACTTCGTCAATCGCGGCTTTTATAAATTGTCTTTGTCGTTCATCTCTAGTATAAGTAGCAGCTACTTCCCGTTTTCTCATTCGTACGAAAGCAAGCGCTTCTTCGCCATTTAACTTTGTAACACCGGGTGAAAATTCTATTCTATTGTTATTGTCATAGATATTTTTCTCCCAAAATCCTTTTTTAATATCAATAGTAACTCCACCCAATGTATTCACGATATCCCGGAAACCTTCAAAATTAACAGTCACAAATTCATCGATTGGAATGTCTAAGAGGTTTTCAACCGTTTCTATAACTAGTTTGTCCCCACCGTAACCTGACATACTTCCGAGGGAATGAGCATCGGTTATTCGGTGAATTCCAGCAAATTGTTCCGGCACTTTTGGGGAGGTAAGCTCCACCTTTGTATCACGTGGGATGGTGGTCATGGTCATTTGCTTTTGTTTTGGATTAAGGGTTACTACAATTTGGGTATCCGCACGCCCGTTCTCCCCATCGGTTGAATAATCCTCGACCCCAATTAAGAGAATGGACATAGGATCATCACCAATTGTGACTTTTTTCTCTCTTAATTCAGACTTATCATCTTCACGATCTAAGCTTACATAGGATTCTTTGGCAGCGCTGTACGTCTCATAAAACAGGTACAATCCGAATCCGATTATTAAAAGGAAAGGGATAGAAATCAAATATAACCACTTTTTTCTTTTTCTCTTTTTCTCTTTTTTCCGCTCTGTTCGTAATTCTGGCACAAGAAATACCTCACTTTTTAAGTTGATGGTCTAAGTTGAGATGATATGTAATGTAGATATAAAAAGAGTAACATAGTTTGATAGAATATTTGTAGGGTAAATGGAGGCATATTGAATTTTAATTATAATATTTATATCGTAGGGAGAATCGTAATACTTATGAAGACAGTGATATCAATATTCTAGAGAGGAGTTGTCTTATGATACGTTCTCTTTTGGTCGGCCTTATCTCTTTTGGAATGATAACCTTGGTTATGTTTCTAATCGGGAATGATACCTGATTCCGAAAGTTTCGGGAGGTGTTGGAATATTAGCCATGATCTTGGCTGCGGTTATGAGTGGTGTGCTTACAGATGGAGATAGACAACGTGCTAACTTTCATACAGAGACACCTGAAGACCGTGCTGAAAAAACAACATACGCATTACGATTGATTGTCTTTGCTATTCCTAATATATTAGGTGCTATTATCATGTTTCTTATTTTGAACTAGATAATATGTTTCGTAAAATGACATTGAATAAGATGTTCGCATCCACGAGCAACACCTTCAGGAGAGATGGATACCATGTCTACTTTTTCAATTATATCCAATAGAGGTACGTTCCCTAACATGCTGAAAAAAAAGTATAAGAAAAACACCCCTAATACAGATTCGTTTTGCTTGCGATATCCAGCTCAAGTTCTCCCTCAGAATTCACACGTTTTATCGTAATATCAGCTTTTCCTGTATACCCCTTTTCTAAATATCCAATTATGGTTTCTTCTTGCACTTCAAGGTCTGCATCCTGATAGGACAAAGTCAAGGAAGACTCACTAAAAGATGAAGGGATATGCTCATTAGGTTTCAAAGCAAGGGTAATGGTATCTCCTGGTTGAATAACAGGTACAGGGATGTCCTCGGCTGCATGAGTGAAGGTGAGACGTAATCCTTCTATTTTTTGTGTGGTTTTGTTTTCGATTTTAATGTTAAATGACTGGTCAAAGAGGATGTCGAAAAGTAGTATCGCAATGATGGTTGAGAGACCAAAAATTAATAAAGATCGTATTATTTTCTTCATAAAGAACCTCCCCTAGTCATGTTAATAGTAATATGCTATACCAGAATGAAATGTGGCTAATGATGGTACGTACATGGTGAATTGAGAAAGGAGAAGTGGAGATCCCTTTATATGGAACAAAAACTAATGGTTAATTATAACCCATCGAACATTTTACCAATTGCTTTTAAAAGCCATAAAAAGAATCGAATCGGCCAAACTAAAAGTTCAGGAATAGCCGAAAGGATGTCAAACAACACTTCTCGTTTTTGCAGTTTATGATTTTTTTCCCCTTTCATAACGTTTCACTCCTATAGAAAAAATAGATGTTTCCTTATGCAAACTTGTGGTATGATTTTCTGGAGTTACAGATTCAGTAAAGGCCACATAAGAAAATGAACCCCACTACATAATTGTACGTAATAGTTGGGAATGATGTTTCAACATTTAAAAACCTACTAAAGTAATGACTCCACGACTTAATAAGAAGAAACATCATTTAGAACCATAAAATTACAGCAACCCCTTTGCTATTCTTTTTTATTGAAGGGTTAGTAGGAGGAAACTAGGAGGTTATATGGAAGCATCATTGTTATTAGAGTATGGATGGATTTTAATTGTTTTGATCGTTCTTGAAGGTCTTTTGTCTGCAGATAATGCTTTAGTATTGGCAGTTATGGCAAAGCATTTACCGGAGCATCAACAAAAAAGTGCGATCAATATTGGGCTAACACTAGCCTTTGTTTTCCGTATCGGTGCCATTTTTATTATTTCTTTTCTATTTCACGTATGGCAAGTTCAAGCTATTGGAGCTGCCTATTTAATTTTTTATTGCTTTAAAACATATATTTAAAGGACATAAGGAAGAAAGTGAACGGAAAGTAAAAAGCTATAAAATGACCGTTGCACAGATTGCTCTAGCAGATATTGCCTTTGCAATAGATTCCATTCTAGCTGCAGTTGCCTTAGTTATTGCATTACCTGATACGCCATTCCCGCAAATTGGTGGTATGGATGGTGCAAAATTTATAGTCATCGTATTAGGTGCGGTTGCAGGATTGATTGTTATTAAATTTGCTGCTGGCCTTTTTGTAAAGCTACTTACACAGCGTCCAAGCTTGGAAACTGCAGCTATGATCTTAGTAGGTTGGGTCGGAATCAAATTATTAATGCATACATTAGCTCACGAGAAAGTTCATGTCATTTCTCATGATTTCGTGGAAGGACCCATATGGAAGTCGATATTCTGGGGTGTTATGCTCCTCATTGCCCTAGGCGGCTGGTTCTTATCTAAGGATAAAACAGAGGAAGAAGTTATTAAATAAAAGAAGAAGTAAAGAGACTGGTACCTCAGTCTCTTTTTTTGTATCAATAAAAAACTGGAAGCTTTTATGCTTCAGAAATATCACTTCATATACTGGAATATTATGCTAATATTATAATTAAATACAATAAATCGCATCAAATTCTGAGGTGATATTCATTAGGAAAAAGAATATAGCTTATGGACTTTTTGTTATTGGATTTACATTATTCACCTTATATACGGATTTTAAGCGAGACAAAGAGGAGTTAGAACTAAGAGAGGAAACACTTGAACTTGCTTCTGAATGGATAGAAGCTGCTTTGGACTACATCCATCGATATGAACAAAAAAAAGATGTAAAATTACTGTATAACGCAATGGTAGAAGTAAAGAAAATAAAAGATTTTGTAATACTTTATCAAATAGATGACGAAAACATTGGAAAGCAAAAACTTGAACCTATATTTGAAAGCTATCTAGTAAGAATGGATAGAGTAGTGGACCCCATTAGAGAAGATGGGGAATTCAGTCCGTTCACAAATGAATGGATGGAGATTAACGCTATTCAAGACGATTTAGAATATGTACAGTTTAAGCTAGAAAAAGAGGATTTAGCTAACTATAGCTCTAAAGAATTTAAAGCATATATAAAAGACATTCAATCTAATAGGTAAGGGTTATGTAAAGGACAATGTTCAAAATCTATCGTTGAGGAGGGGTAAGGTGGAATCTTTTTCAGAATTTGTATCGAAAATTAATAACCCAGAGCACCAGTCACGAACAAATGAAGTGTTAGATTGGGTAATGGAGCAATTTCCAAATTTAACTCCTGTCATAAAATGGAACCAACCTGTGTTTACGGATCACGGAACGTATATTATTGGCTTTAGTGTCTCTAAGCAGCATTTAGCTGCTTCCCCAGAACGAGAGGGAATCATTCAATTTTCAGATGCCATTGTACAAGCAGGCTATGAGCATAGCAAGATGTTAATCCGGTTTCCATGGGACAAGCCAGTTGATTTCTCATTATTAGAGAAAATTATCGAATTTAATATTCTAGATAAAGCAGAATGTTCGACTTTTTGGCGGAAATAAAGGTTGGTGCGTACTCAGATGTCTACATCATGTTTTAAGTAAGAAGGTACGACTGAAAATTCAACAGCCTTCGAAATAAAAATGTAATTTGAGTGGAGTGGAAATAATGGAAAGTTTAGAGTCCGTTTTACAAGAGTTCACAAAGTTTCACGATGAGTATTATCACAATTGGAACAAAGCGATGCAAACTGGTGATACAACCAATGTGGAACACATGGCCGAAGCGTATTATGTCGCGTTCTATGCAGCAGGGAATGAGAAACCATTGTTTTTTAACAAAGAAGATGCAATCCGTGGGATGAAGGACTCTGTACGGCATTTTTTGGGAGCTAGTAAGCGCTTTGACCATAGAGTCATCCGGTTAACAGATAATGATCATGCAGTTGTGTTTTATGAGCAAGTGATTGAGAAAAATGGACAGGTGCAATCCCGCCTTTTCACAATAGAGAATTGGCAACGGATTGGACATGTTTGGAAATTAATAAGAGAAATAGAACAGCCGATAAAGTAAAAAAGGAAGGGAGCCATTCCCTTCCTTTTGGTATTAAGATTTCATTAACAAATAGATAAAATACCCTCCACCAATGACAGAAACAACAATACCAACAGGGATTTCCGATGGAGCTAACAAGTTGCGCCCTATTGTATCTGCTAAGACGAGTAAAAGCGCCCCCATTAAGGCGGAGATTGGTAGTATGGTTTGATGAGTAGCCCCTACTAATTTTCTAGCTAAGTGTGGGATGACGAGTCCGATAAAGGCAATCCCTCCACCTACTGCTACACAAGCACCAGCTAATGCAACCGCAATAAAAAGAAGTAAGCTTCTTTCCCCTTCTACACGAGTTCCAAGTCCTTTTGCGACATCATCGCCAAGATGAAGGGTGTCTAGAGATTTTGCTTTATAAAAGGCAAATGGAACGAATAAGAGAATCCAAGGTAACAAAGCAAGCACATAGGACCAATCCGTACCAGAGATATCACCTGTTAGCCAGACAGTTGCTCGAGTAAAATCATCGGGATCCATCTTTAGTTGGAAAATGATGATTAGAGCGGCAAACATACTATTAATACCAATCCCTACTAAAATCAAACGAATTGGGTTTACTCCATTTTTCCAGGAAATGACGTAGATTAAAATGGCTGCAACAAGGGAGCCTCCTAGTGCAAATAAGGGTAAAATATATACAGATAACGTGCCGCCTAACTGAACAATGCTATCTTGGAAGTAATAAATGTAGAGTACGACAAAAAATCCGGCTCCAGCATTGATACCGATAATACCAGGATCAGCTAATTCATTGTGTGTAACACTTTGTAAAATAGCTCCGGATACAGCCATCCCAGCACCGATTAATAAAGCGATGACCATTCGTGGTAAGCGAAATTGAAATAAAACTAACGCATTTTGTTCACTACCATTCCCTAACAAGGTTTGGAAAACTTGGCTAGGAGTAATGCGTATAACTCCCATATTTAAACTGATTAATAACGTCACAATAATAGCAAGAATCAACGTAATGGCTACTATCCATGTTTTGGTGCGTCTTTTCATTATAAGCCTCTCCCTTCTCGACGAGCTAAGTATAAAAAGAAGGGAACGCCGATAATAGCAGTAACCGTTCCTACAGGTGTTTCGAACGGTGGATTAATCATACGAGAAATCGTATCTGCAACTACTAATAGAATTCCACCTAAGATGGCAGAGCAGGGAATAATCCAACGATAATTAACCCCAACAAGGAACCGGGTAATAT
The DNA here is from genome assembly GCF_007301515.1 of Radiobacillus deserti. GTDB lineage: Bacteria > Bacillota > Bacilli > Bacillales > Amphibacillaceae > Radiobacillus > Radiobacillus deserti. Next base: position 2,513,553 of record NZ_CP041666.1, on the reverse strand, counting down.
GCGGAATGACTAAACCGATAAATCCAATCGTACCGGAAATGGAGACAGCGGCTCCTGTTAAGAGGAGAACAACGAGCGTACTGATGATCTTTACTAATAATGTTTGTTGGCCAAGTCCTCTCGCAACGTCATCACCTAGATTTAAGACGGTAATAGATCCTGCAACGATAATAGCAATCACAAACCCAATTAACGCGACTGGAGCTAATAATTGTACGTGAATCCATTGCACACTAGAGACACCACCCGCATACCAAAAGCTAACATCCTTCGCGATGTCAAAGTGAATGGAAATAGCAGTGGATAAAGAGCTTAGGATAGCGGTTACCGCTGTTCCGGCAAGCGCAAGCTTAACAGGTGTTAGCCCTGTTTTAGAGATGGAGCCGACTACGAAAACAATCCCAGTTCCAAGGCCTGCCCCAACAAATCCCCAAAGCATGAGCATCAGATTCGATGAGTGGGGAAATAATGCCAGTGCAATTGCCATCATAAAGGTCGCACCTGCTGTAACCCCCATGATAGAAGGAGAAGCGAGTGGATTTCGGGTCATCCCTTGCATAATCGAGCCAGACATCGCTAGAGCAGCACCAATCAAAGCAGCAACTATTGCCCTCGGAATTCTTAAATTTCGAATGATTTGATGTGCTGTTGAGGATGGATCGTAGGAATATAGACTTTCCCATATGGTCCGAAATTGAATGTCAGCAGCTCCATATAATATAGATAAACACATGGTAAGAAATAAAAACCCTAAACCACCAATTAATATACTCGTAGCAACGAGTGGTCTTGACACGATATTCGATCGTTGTGGCGTTTCTTCATCGGTTGAATGTCCAGTCATAAAAAAAGCTCCTTAAACAGATTGCAATGAGAATCATTATCATTATAATATAAAGGGAATGAACGGGCAATTATAGTTAGCAAGACATTATTATGTCCTAGATGAAAAAATACACTTGTAAATGATAATGATAATTGTTATCATTTGTTTATCTCAGGATATAGACATTAGGAGGATATACAAAATGAAAAAGCAAAAATATTTGTACATGCTAGCGACTTTGTTTGCATTTCTATTTCTTGTAGCGTGTGGAAATGGGAATGAAACAGATGATAACGCTTCAGATACGGAAAAGGAAAAAGAACAAATGGAAACAGAGGAAGCAGCAAAAGAAAGAACGTTAACAGATGCTATGGGGCATGAAGTTACGATTCCTGCTGAGCCAAAAAGAGTGATTGCTTCCTACCTAGAAGATTACTTAGTAGCACTAGGAATTACACCAGTTGCACAATGGTCTGTCCAAGATGGAGCTAGTATCCAAGATTACTTACAAGATTCCTTAAAAGATGTGCCTACAATCCCACATGACCTCCCTTACGAAACTGTGGCAAGCTTTGAGCCGGATTTAATTATCTTAGATTCTGCTTCTATGGCTGAAGGAAATAAATATGATCAGTACAATTCTATTGCCCCAACTTATGTCATTGGTGAAGCACAAAACAATGCATGGAGAGAAGAGTTTAAAGAAATTGGTAAAGTCTTTGGCATGGAAGAAAAAGCGCAAGAAGTGCTAGATGACTACGAGAAAAAAGCAGCAGATGCGAAAGAAGAAATTAATGCTGCGATTGGTGATGAGTCTGTAGCAGCTATTTGGTTAGTAGCGAATACGTTTTATGTAGTTAGTGAAAATCTATCTAGTGGAGACGTTCTATACAATGATTTAGGACTAGCAGTACCTGATGTAGTGAAAGAAATTTCCGAAAGCTCAGAACAGAACTGGTCTGAGATTTCTCTTGAAAAGCTAGCTGAACTTGATGCTGATCATATTTTCTTAATTAACAGTGATAAAGCAAATGGTTCAACGGCATTAGAAGACGAAATCTGGCAAAATATTCCGGCGGTGAAGAATGGGAATATTTATGAATATGACCCAACATCTAGCTGGTTGTATACAGGGCCAGTTGCGAACAGTAAAATGCTTGATTATGCTTTAGAGTCCCTAACAAAATAATTCTAAAAAAACGAAAAGCTCCAAGCTTTTCGTTTTTTATGTGACTCGCGTAATCCTACGTGATAATTAGTAGATATGAATCCAGATCATATTGTGTCAACAGATCACAATTTCATGTTCTTTGTAAAAACGTGTCAAATGGTTACCATTATGCCAATCTCATAAGCAAACGCAAAAAGGGGCGAGTCTTAATTCGCTCCTTTTCAAAATTAATAAACTTTATCTCCGTTAAAAATGGAATTCTTTACAATTACATAATCTACGTTCCGAATCGCGTCCAATTTGTTTCCACCAGCATAAGAGATAGAGGATTGTAGATCTTGTTCCATTTCCACTAACGTATCTTGTAGGGAACCTTTATGTTCCACGTGCATTCTTTTTCCCTCTACGTTTTTCTTCTCACCTTTTTGAAATTCAGATGCAGATCCAAAATATTCTTTATATAGCTTTCCATCCCTTTCGATTGTTTCTCCAGGTGATTCTTCATGACCTGCGAACAGAGAGCCAATCATCACCATAGTAGCTCCAAATCGAATAGATTTCGCTATATCACCGTGCGTGCGAATCCCTCCGTCCGCAATAATTGGTTTACTTGCTGCTTTTGCACACCAACGAAGTGCTGCTAATTGCCAGCCGCCTGTACCAAATCCTGTTTTAATCTTTGTAATACATACTTTACCAGGACCAATTCCTACTTTAGTAGCATCCGCACCAGCGTTCTCTAGTTCACGAACAGCTTCCGGTGTACCAACATTTCCAGCAATCACAAAGCTTTGTGGGATCAGTTTTTTAATATGTTGGATCATATGGATAACAGCATTGGAGTGTCCATGGGCAATATCGATTGTAATATAGTCTGGAATTATTTCTTCCTTTGCCAACTGCTCGATAAAAGCATACTCTTCTTCTTTCACCCCGACACTGATGGATGCGATAAGACCACGCTTCTGCATGTCTTGAATGAATGCAGCTCTCGTTTCTGGCTCAAATCTGTGCATCACATAAAAATAACCATTTTCAGCAAGATAGATGGCAATTTTTTCATCTATAATCGTTTGCATGTTAGCAGGAACGACTGGAAGTTTAAAGGTATGTTTTCCAAATTTCACACTTGTATCACACTCAGAACGACTATCGACGATACATTTTGCGGGAATTAATTGAATATCTTCGTAATCAAATACGTTTTCCATGTTATACACCCCTAAACACGAATATTTTCGTTGTTTGTTCATTTATTGTTCGACATTACGTACTTTACCGTATTTGTTCAAAGTTGTCAAAGTTTATTTTCTTAGTGGAATTTTCGTTTATATGTTGAGGTGGCTCTTTACTGTTAGTCGTACCTGTTGTTTTGTTTTCGTATATCGGGGAATTAGAGAAATAATACAGATAATAAATAAAGGAGAATCAATATGCTAGAAGAAATCGGAAAATCAGCAATAACTTCTATTGGTTTCTTTTGGAAGGCTGGTTGGGCCTTTGTTCTAGGCTATCTTATTAGTTCCATCATTCAAGCATTCGTTCCAAAAGAAAAAATGGTTCATTATATGGGAATGGCAAACATGAAATCTGTAGGAATTTCTACTTTCTTTGGCGCAATCAGTTCATCCTGTTCGTTTGCTGCATTAGCTGCTGGAAAAAGCTTATTTAAAAAAGGTGCCAGCTTTATTCCAACCTTAGCTTTTTTATTTGCATCTACAAATCTAGTTATCGAGCTAGGGATACTTATTTATATCTTTTTAGGCTGGCAATTTGTCATTGCAGAACTCATCGGTGGATTCGTATTAATTTTGGTGACATGGGGACTTGTAAAACTGACCTACCCGAGAAAACTAGTGGAAGAAGCAAGAGAACGAGTGAACGAAGATCATATGGAAGAAAGCTTTGATTGGAAGAAAAAAATCAGAACCAAAGAAGGCTGGCTTCAAGTCGGTCATGAATTTGTTATGAACTGGCAAATGGTTTGGAAGGAGATTGTGATTGGGTTTACCATCGCCGGTATGATGGCAACCTTTGTCAGCGATGATACTTGGAAAATGTTCTTTCTAGTAGATCAATCCAGTTCATTCATTCAAATATTAGAAAATGCCGTGATTGGACCAATCGTTGCTATGCTTACGTTTATTGGGTCCATGGGGAACATTCCGATTGCTACGATTTTGGCATCTAGTGGAGTAGCCTTTGCTGGAATTATGGCATTTATTTATTCAGATTTAGTGGTTCCACCAATTATTGCAGTGCATAAAAAATACTATGGGATGAAGACAGCCTTATATATTGCCGGCGTATTCTATTTATCTATTGTACTTACATCATTAGGGATGCATTATGTTTTTACCGGTCTTGGCATTGTGCCTGATTCCGCAAAGCAGATTATGTCCGAAAGTCCTTTCCAATTGGATTATACGTTTTGGTTAAATGTGGTCTTCCTATTTGTAGCGGTTTTTGCTATTTATTTAAATCAGCTTTTTAAGAAAAGAAGTCACCATCACATGATGATGGAAGGGGATTCCAAGTTTAAAACAATTGTGACGTATTTATGTATTGGATATTTGGTTGTCGGATTAATTGTGAATTGGATTTAATAATGTATGGAGTGGATTACCACTCCATACATTATTTAGTTTTTTCACATCATAGAAGAACTTTTGGGGAAGGGTATAAAGGAACCTTGTCAGCATAGGAGGCTTTCAACTTGTTGAACAGTTTACGTAATATGGAAAAACCGATGATAATCCTGTTGCTAGGTGTGTTATTAACCCATTTAGGTACATATCTTGTCATTCCTATTTTGCCAATCCTATTAAGTGAATCGATTGGTTTAAATGTTACAACGGTTGGGATTTCTTTAGCCACATATGCGATTTCATTTCAATTTGGCAGTCTTACTGGAGGTTTTTTGGCTGATCGTTTAGGTAGAAGAATGATTATTACGGTTGGAGCACTGGTTGCTGCCATAGGGTTTGTTGGCATTGGCTTTTCAACCAGTTTTCTATTCATTGTAGTTTCTATAGCTATCACAGGTTATGGGAATGGGTTAAATGCTCCTTCTACTAAGGCTGGAATAGCTGCTATGGCTTCTGAAGACAATCAAACAACTGCCTTTTCTTTTAGAGGGATTGTTGCCAATGTTGGTATGGGAGCTTCTGGGTTAATTATATTCTTTTTCATTATTGGAACCCCACCTTTTCTGTTTTTTATAGCAAGTGGAATCTATGTAGTGCTTGCCATTATAAGTTGGTTGGCACTCCCAGCTAAATGCGGGGATGCTCCTTGTCCACCCATTCCAACTGGTGCATATAAGCGTGTTTTTCGATATAAGCCGTTTGTTGTGTTTGGCATTGTTAGTATTTTTATATGGGCATTATATGGACAGTTAGCATTAGCATTACCGATACAAGCTACGAACATATTAGAGGAACCGAATAATGTAGCGCTTGTGTGGACTGTCAAAAGTGTGACTGTTATTGTCTTTCAATCATGGATAACGAAGCACTTTATAAGTCGAATACATCCTTTTGTTGCTCTTGCAATCGGTTTGTTGTTATTAGGTGTAGGACTTGGAAGCTTATACTGGGCACAGTCTTTTATAGGGCTTGTATGGAGTGGAACGATTTTTGTGGTAGGGGAAATGCTACTGTTACCAACCATGGATAGCACCATCTCTCAATTATCAAAAGAGGGCTTGATTGGATTATTTTTTGCTTTAGCAAATGTGTTATCAGGTTTGGGGGAATCTATTGGAAATTTGCTAGGTGGGAGAGTTTTAGAGCTTGGAAGTGAAGCCACCTACTTACCTTGGTTAGTGTATAGCCTAATTGCTCTTTGTTTGAGTCTGGTAGTGTTGTCGCTCATAAAATGGAAGCCATTGCAAGCTGCTTTGCAGAAAGCAGCTAAACAGCAAGATCGACCTAAAAAGGCTCCAAGAGTGAATCCGGGACCAGGTGATCACTTAACACATCCATTTCATAAATGGGAAGAAGATGTTTTGTTTAGACGAAGACAAGAAACTTGAAAGTCATACCCCTACTATATTCAAAGGGAGTAGGGGCATGATTTATCATTAATATTCAGCAAATTCCTTACATGCTTTAGCACAATTCAAGCAAGTTCTAGCACATTTTTGAGAAGCTTCATCCGGGAATTGCATACAGGTGTTTCCACATATTTCACAAATATAGGCACAGATGCTAGCTAATGATTTGGAAAAAACACTTCCACGAGCTAAATAGTCTACCATTAGTTGACAAATATCTGCACAATCTCGCAAATGCGCGAGCTGTTCTCCTCGTGCTTCTAGCATTCCTTTTTTGTGTAACATGCTTGTCATGTGTTCACAAGTAACTGCACAGTGTTGGATCGTCTCGAGTAACCCCATAGATGGATAATGCATGTCGATTGGATAACTTCCGTAATTCATAGATTGATACATTTGAAAAATCCTCCCCATTATTAAGTCATTGTATCCTATGCGAGGTTTTTCCAAATGGGCTAGGCATTTTTATCAATTATCCGGTTTTATTGATCTAGTATATCTTTGTTTTTGTGGTAAGACCTCTTTAATGATAGACGACTAGTGACAAGCATCATAATGGCTGAAACACCTCCAACCCCCATAAGGTCTATCCATTCTTCATTGTTAGAAGGGACACCAACAATTAGGATGTATGCTACTGAGAAAGTGAAAAGGAAAGTTAAGGAACGATACACGATTATTTTCTTTTGCTTGCGATAAGACTGAAGCGTCGAAACATCTGTATACTCCATTCCAGATAATATATATCTTAGGCTAATGTAAAAAATAAAAAATACAAAAATTAATAATGGAGCAATGTCCGACGTTAAACCGATGTAGGTATTCGTAATGATCAGTAGTATGCTTATAATCGCCATTAATATTGCTGATTCTGCAAGAAAGTAAATGATTCTTCTCTCTTTATATTCATCCTTTGGCATAAAAATAGAAATCCATGATTTTTTCATGTTACTCCTCCCAAAACAATTCATCTAACGTTTTATCTAATACTTTAGCAATTGCAATACATAGCTTTAAGGAAGGGTTATATTCCCCCTTTTCGATAAGCCCTATAGTTTGGCGTGTTACGTTTATGCGCGCAGCTAACTGAGCTTGCGTTAAAGACTTTTCTGCTCGAGCAAGTTTAATTCGATTATTCATAAGAACCACCTATGTAATATATATATTGCTTTTTGTAATATAAAGATTACATTTTCTGCTCGCTATTGTCAAGAACTTCCCAACCTATATGGAGAAATGTGATACTATAAATGCAAAAACAAAGGCATGTAGACGAAAGTTAAGGCACGTAAAGAGGTGGAAGAATGTTAGATGTTTGGCGCCTACTAAAAAGAATGTATCGATCGTTTCTAGACACTAGATTTAAAAAGGGAACCGTTATCCATAACAGGTACCAAGTTGAATCTTTTTTAGGCGCGGGAAGCTATGGGTATTCCTATTTATGTTATGACACAAGCCAAAAGCGGCTGTGCGTCTTAAAACAGATGACAAAAAGTAAAAAGGAGAAAGAAATGAGGGAACAGTTTCAGCAAGAGGCTTTTATCTTAAAGGAGATGGAACATCCACAGATTCCGACGTTTTATGAATCATTCCTAGATAAAGGGGTCTTGTTTTTAGCTATGGAATACATTTCTGGCATGAATTTAGAGGATGTGTTATTCGAAAAGAAGGAGACGTTCTCGGAACAGGAAGCTCTTTATTTGGTGAAGGATATTGCTACAATATTGGGATTTGTTCATGCAACAGGATTTATTCATGGAGATGTGAGGATACCAAATGTAATACTACGTGATAACCATCCATACTTAATAGATTTTGGTCTTTCAACTAAAATGAAAGATGGAAGGATGGCTCAAGAAGATTTTTATGACTTAGGTGATTTTCTCTTATTTTTACTCTATTCGACCTATAATGGCAAGCCAAAAAAAGGGCGAGCTTGGACAGAAGAGTTAACACTCCAGCCTAACACTCGCACATTGATAGAAAAGTTACTAGGGATACAAGAACCTTTTCATGAGACAGAAGAAATAGTAGAATCGGTGGAATTTCTATTAAAGCAGTATGTTAACTAGAGCTCCCGAAGAATCCTTTCCTTTTGTAACGATGACTTCCGTGAAAGGGAGAATGTCTATGATGACCGCTACTGCTATAGTGACGGTATTTTCGATTACTGGAGCTATAACGATACGTGCGATGTTTACGTTTACTACTACTTCCACTATACTTCAAAACTTTTTTTATAAACTTATCAAGCATAAAAAAACTCCTTTCCTTTTATGATTAGTACGTAAAGGAAGGAGTTTTAGTTTCATTATTTTACTAGAACTTATGACTTATTTTTTTAGTTTTAGATGGTTCTTACTACACCTAACATTTTGATGAAAGTCTGGCTCGTCCTCTGACCAAACAGAAATTCCGACACTACACCCAATTTTTCGATGTCCTTCTTTATCTATTGGGAGGTTTATTTCTTTAGTGATACGGTTTTGCAACTTGCTGAATCGTTAACTTATTGATGAAGAGCTTTATGATGTCAAACGGGACGGAAGAAAACAAAGTTATAATGTATAGAGACTTTGAATGTAAAATAAGTGATTTAAGGAAAATAGACTTAAATGACAATCCTTATGATCCATTTCCTTTCGTTATCTGTTCCCGATCCATAGCGTGTGGGGGGCGTTCGAACCATTTGTTTTTTATCATAAGGTTAATGCCATCCTCCGCGAATAGACCAATATCTTTCATCATCTTCAAATATTTAGCTGTAAGGTCATGACGCATACTTAATGCTAGAGAGCCACCTATATTTCCTACACCAATAGAGCTTAATGCGTTGGATTGGAACAGCATGAGCTTATCGGAGAATGGTGGTTCCGTTGATTCTGTTACTTCCGTATCCCAGGTCATTGGAGTAGGAAGACTACTTTCTTCAAAAAAAGTGTGAAAGATATTGATAAGAGAACGAGATAATTCTATACCTCTTATGAAGTAACTTTTTAGTTCTTCTGATCTAGCTGTTTGTGCGAATCCCATAAGCAGCGCTTTTCCATAAGCATTGTTAGCGTGGTTCAAGAAAAGATGAGATATTTCTTCTGCTGTTAACGTACGCCGCTCCCCTAACCAACCACGAAGAAAGGATTGCTTCTCAACAAAAGTTGGTTCTTTTGGGACAGCGATATAAGGAGGACGAATAAAAACTCCTTTTGTAAGCATGACCTCTTTGGCAGCGTCCTCCGTTTTAGCTGCATGTTGAATCAAATTATAATAAAGGTCCCGAATATCTTTTCTGGCAGACATAGAAAATGCCATTCCATCAGCAGATAATCCAGCTTTGCCTAAGTTTCGAATAAATGCCACCATGTACGTATCTGAATATAATTTAGGCGCTTGTAAATGGACATCTTCATCCGAAAAGCCGATGGGTACTGGATAGTTCTCTTGGATGAATATTTCCTTAACTTGTGTTAAGTGTTCAGATGAATATTGGTAGGCAAGCTGAATAACTTCTCCGATGCTCTTATCTTCCACTTTTTGTTTAAAATACTTCAAGATAGGGATTGTGGCACTCTCTGCCATATAGGTAGCCCATAACACACCAATTTCTGCAGACGTTAACTTAATATTATGCTCCTTCATGTACATTACTCCTCACGCTCCTGTTTGTCTGTAGTGTGTGCCTAACTAATTTCAAATATTTGTATGTTTACAAAAAAATTGGGATTTAAGATATCAACCTATCTATTTGTGTTAAGATGAATACCACAAACATGAGTCCAACGAACGGTACAACAACTTGGCTTTAAACATATATATATAAATTGCTGAAGGAGTGTACATATGGATCTTTTACTATGGATGGTTTTAGGATTAGTTCTCGTAATTATGACATGTTTTGTTATCATTAATCGTATTACGAATGGATCAAAGCAAGACAAAAAAGAGCTCGAGAGCCGAGTAACCGAACTTGAAAAGAAATTTAAAGAGCTGCAAAAATAGGAGTAGAAAGTTGGGGTATGCATGGGAAGTATTCAGTTAGGGAAGGAAGAAGATTCTAAATATATTCGTAAAAAGCTGATTGAATTTAATATGAAGCAGCTATCGGACGATATTAAGACACCACTGGAAGAGATTAGTTTTGTAGTGAAGAATGATACGGGAGAAACGATAGGTGGAATTACAGGGACAATGTTCTGGCACCATATACATATCGATTTTCTGTGGGTGTCGGAAAAGGCTCGTGGAGAAGGGTATGGCACGCAATTAATGAATCGATTGGAAGCCTTTGCAAAAGAACATACCTGTCGACTTATCTTGTTAGATACCTTTAGTTTCCAAGCGCCAGATTTTTATCAGAAGTTAGGATTCGAAATCGTTGGAATCGTAGAAGATCACCCAAAGGGATACAGCCAATACTTTTTACAAAAACGTTTGTGCTAGGAAAGGTGGTATATTATCGATGTTGCAAAAACCGAATAAACTTCAAAAGGGAGATCGAGTAGCAACGATTAGTCCTTCCTGGGGTGGAGCAGGGGATCCGGAGTTAAAGTGGAGATACGAACAAGGAGTGAAGAGATTAGAAGAGGTATTTGGTCTTGAAGTAGTAGCAATGCCTAATAGCTTAAAAGGTACGACCTATACCTATGAGAACCCAAAAGCAAGAGCAGAAGACTTCATGCAAGCTTTTCAGGATAAAATGATTAAAGCGATTATTTGTAATATAGGAGGGGAGGACAGCATTCGGTTACTTCCTTATATCGATTTCGATGTGATCCGGCAAAACCCTAAAATATTTATGGGATATTCAGACGTGACCATTTCTCACTTATTTTGCCATAAAGCAGGGCTTTCCTCTTTCTATGGACCAGCTATTCTGACGGATTTCGCGGAAAATATAGAAATGGATGCTTATACTAGAAAGTGGATAGAAAAGACACTTTTTTCTGATAAGGTAATTGGGGAAGTTGAACCTGCCGCGGAGTGGACCAGTGAACACTTATTGTGGGTAGAGGAGAATAAACATAAGCGTCGAATAATGAACAAAAATCAAGGATATGAGTTACTGCAAGGCTCTGGTAAAGTACAAGGGCGTTTAATGGGAGGGTGTATAGAAGTATTAGAATTCGCTAAAAGTACGATTCTTTGGCCAAAGCCTGACGATTGGAAGGATAGTATTTTATTTTTTGAGACATCAGAGGATCATACACAACCAGACTATATTCGGTATTGGTTACGTAACTACGCAGCACAAGGTATTCTTCAAGCTGCTAAAGGGATTATTTTTGGGAAACCAAAGGACGAGAAATATTACGAAGAGTATAAAGAAGAAATAACCGGTGTTATGGTAGAATACGGACTTACAGACACACCAATTCTGTATAACTTAAATTTTGGCCATACAGAACCAAAATGTATTCTACCTTATGGAGCTATGGCAGAGATTGATTGCGCATCGAAGACGTTCTCCATCTTAGAAGCTGCTGTACAATAAAAGAGTTTGTGTGATGAATAAGGTACCGAACGTAGAAAAAGCGAATTCTTTTTTTACGGTACTGTTAGATTTTAGAGTGGCTCAGTACTAGGGATACCTATTATTCTGAAAAAGTTGGATAGCGAATTCCATGGGAATAATGTAATCCTCGGAAGCAGATTTTCTCGATAGGAAAGCGCCCCGGAATGAACGTGTTATTTGACTACCCAATGCCTTGTACTCCTGGTCATATTTTTGTTATTCAAGGCCCTTTTGGATACCAGCTCGAAGTTATGGAATATGATGAATGACACGATATATATGTGATAGATTAGAAAGCCTGTAACTTGAAATATGAATCTATCTTTACTAAAATACAGGATGTGATTTTCACATATCAAGGAGAAGTACCCAAGTCCGGCTGAAGGGGATGCACTCGAAATGCATTAGGACGGGCAACTGTCGCGTGGGTTCGAATCCCACCTTCTCCGCCACAGTTTACATATGAGAGATGGAGAGACTCGTTTTTATTGGAACGGGTCTCTTTTGTTTTGACTAATTATATATTCATTTGTATAATATATCGTGATACACGATTTATTCTATTTATAAGATATAATAGGAGGATGAAATGGCACATCCATACGAAAACATGAACAAATATTGGACCGATATTTATTATCACTTACATTACGAACATAAAGAAAAACTTACTCACCAAACCATTCGTATTCTGCAGCATATTGAGAAAACGAGTCAGACCGGTATAAATGAGTTAGCTGAAAAAATGGATGTGTCTCAGAATACAGCATCTGAGCATGTCAAACGGTTAATGACAAAGAAATATGTAAGGAAGCAAAGAGATGTTGTGGATGAAAGGAAAGTTATCTTAACTTTAACAGAATTAGGACAAGAGGTTTTATATCGCAATACGAGTTTAGATGAGGAAAAACTTCAAGCTATTATGGAAAAATTGGAAGAACGTGATCAAAAAAAGATACTAGAAGGACTTCAATTATTAAGCGAGGCTGTTCAGCATGTTCGTCCTAATTAAAGTGATTGTATCTGCCATTGTAATTGGTATCATTACAGAAGTTGCAAGAAGGTTTCCTACTTACGGTGGTGTTGTAGCTGCACTACCACTCGTTAGTATCTTGAGCATCATATGGTTATCAGCTCAAGGAGAACAAAATCCGACACTAAGTCGTTTTGTTCTAGGTGTCCTATGGGGATTTCCTGCAACTGCGTTCCTACTATTTATTGTTTACATTGGTTTGAAGCACTCCTTACCACTCATCGTATCTCTAGGATTTGGACTATTTGGTTGGTTCGTTTTTTTATCCTTACAAGAACTATTTTTAAAGCAAGTGAAGCTTTTAATATTTCAGTCCTAATAAAGAACCAGCCCTAATCAAAAATGAAAGGGCTGGTTCTTTTGTTACCATAACTTAGAAAGACCGATCGCAATTAGGATAACGCCAGGTAGGAAGGAAATGTAATTTAGCCAGGTAACTTTTGCAAAGGTTAATCCAATCCTCAACCCAGTAAAAATCATGAGACAGCTTAAGATGGAAACGGTAATGGCGGTAAAACTAGGAGAGTATCCCATAAATGAGGCTCCGATTCCTGCTCCAAAAGAGTCGAGTGATAAGGCTGCTCCTAATAAAACGGCTTCCCAGCCTCTTATTGTTCCTGAATTATCTAAGTCTGCGGCAGAAGGAACCTTAAGTATCTCAATAACTAAACCGATGGACTTTAGATTAATACGGATGACTTTAGTTGGTTGTTCTTGTTTAATTGGAGGAGCTGATTTTTCCTCTGTTCGTTCTCCGTTCTTGAAATAATTAATGGTAGCCCAAATTCCAACGAGAATAAGAATCCAAGCTCCAATTTGGTTTTCTGCTTGTAAGCCAATAAAAGAGGTGATAATTTCTCCAAAAGACATAGACAATAAGATAACGATTCCTGTACAGAATGTGATAATTAGAATAGAGATGAAAGGGATCTTAATTCTTCTTAATCCATAACTCAATCCCACCCCAAATCCATCTAGACTTACTGCAATAGCTAATATAAATAGGGATGCATAGTAAATGTAAATCACTCCCTCTTGCCAAAGTAACTGAAATATCATATGCAGAAGTTTCAAACGTGACATTCACCTATATTGAGGGAGAAAATTAAAAAAATTCAAAAAAGTATTGCATAAGTTTTCTATTTCGTATAATATTATCCTCAATAATAAAAGGCAGTGACGAGAAAAAGTAAAATCTAGTTATTTTTTAAAGAGAGCTTCGGTAGCTGAAAAGAAGCAAAAATACGGATTTGAACAATGGACTCTGAGCCGCGGGCTGAACGTATCGACTGATATTAGTAGGCTTCGACGAGATTTGGTACTCGTTATCCAAACCACGGTATAAGAATGTAAGATGTTCTGTACTTGTTGAGGCTATTTGTGTGAGCAAATAGTGAATTAAGGTGGTACCACGTGAATCCAACCACGTCCTTATCAGATATATGATAAGGGCGTGGTTTTTTATTTGTAAGTTTTTAGAGAGGAGGAAGATGAGCAAAGCTCGTACTATTTTTCTTAACAGTTAACAGGAATGGCTTATTCGATATGTAATTTGGTGAAAACAAGGAGAAAGGGGAGTATGTATGTGTAAAGCATTAGTATTACAAACAGACTTTGGATTAAGTGATGGGGCGGTAAATGCGATGAATGGGGTAGCTTTCTCTGTGGATTCGAATATTCCAATATTCGATTTAACACACGATATACCCCCGTACGACATTTGGGAGGCATCGTATCGTTTACTACAAACTGTTGACTATTGGCCGAAAGAAACGGTATTTGTATCGGTAGTTGATCCGGGTGTGGGATCAGATCGGAACAGTGTAGTTGTCAAAACGAATTCCAATCACTATATCGTGACACCTGATAATGGTACACTTACCCACATTCAGCACAAGGTTGGAATCAAAGAAGCAAGGTTTATAGATGAAAAGGTAAATCGATTGCCGAAATCTGGTGCATCTCATACATTTCATGGTCGTGACGTTTATGCATACACAGGAGCGCGGTTGGCGGCTCATGTCATTCGTTTTGAAGAAGTGGGACCAGAGTTAGAGCTATCATCCATTGTTACATTGCCATTTATCGAGCCTGATAAACAACAGGATCAAATTTCAGGTATTATTGATATACTTGATGTCAGATTTGGAAATCTATGGACCAACATCAGCCGAGAGTTGTTTTTGTCTCTAGAGGTTCTATATGGAGAGCAATTAGAAGTAACCATTTTTAATGATTCTAGAAAAATCTATAAAAATATAATGACCTATGGTCGTTCATTCGCTGATATTTGTGTCGGTGAACCATTGGTGTATGTTAATTCTTTAGACAACATTGCAGTAGCTATTAATCAAGGCTCTTTTGCCAAAGCATACAACATTGGTACAGGATCAAGCTGGCGAATTTCGATAAGAAAAGCACCAAAAATAATTTATAGTTAGGGAGATGAAGTAGAAATGAGTAGAGGACTTGCAACAAAAACAATTGTAGCAATTGGAATTGGTACTGCTGTATTCGTTATTTTGAACCGATTTGCTGCCATTCCCACAGGGGTACCGAATACAAACTTTCAGACATCCTATGCGTTTTTAGCTTTAATGGCTGTATTGTTTGGTCCTATTGCAGGATTATTGATTGGGTTCATCGGTCACGCGTTAACGGATGCCATTGTATGGGGTTCTGTTTGGTGGAGTTGGGTTATCGTTTCCGGTTTTGTAGGGTTAACAATCGGGCTTTTCTCCAAACGACTTAATGTCGAAGAAGGGAACTTTGGATGGAAGCATATTGCTATTTTTAATATTGCGCAGATTGTAGCGAACGGAGTAGGCTGGTTTGTACTAGCGCCATTATTAGATATTCTTATTTATGCCGAACCAGCGAATAAAGTTTTCCTACAAGGATTAGTAGCAGGAGGATTTAACATCGTTACTGCTGGTGTGCTAGGCACAATTCTTTTGGCTGCTTATGCGAAAACGCGAAGTAAAAGTAATAGTCTTGAACTAGATGCTTAAAGAGAAAAAGTCGAGAATAAATCTCGACTTTTTTCTTTTTATATTAATGGTAGAATAAGAGAAAAAGAATTGTAGGGGACAATTATAATGGGGAAACCAATGATAGAATTCGTCGATTTTGGGTTTAAATACCGTAGCCAAACAAATCCGACCTTACATAACATTAATTTGACCATACACGAAGGTGAAAAGGTAGTAATCGTTGGTCCGTCGGGTTCCGGAAAAAGTACATTAGGTCATTGCTTAAACGGATTGGCCCCGTTTTCGTATCAAGGGGATATTACTGGAAAGCTCAACATAAAAGGAAAAGATGTAACTAATATTAGCATCTTTGAGCGTTCCAAACATGTAGGTACTGTTCTACAGGATCCGGATAGCCAGTTTATTGGACTTACGGTTGGAGAAGATATTGCATTTTCTTTAGAAAACGATGGATGGGTCCAGTCACAGATGAAGGAACGAGTAAGAGAGGTTTCGGGTCTCGTGAATATGGAGAAATATATAGATGCTTCCGTTCATGAATTATCAGGTGGTCAACGACAACGTGTTGCTCTAGGGGGCGTGCTAGTAGATAATGTAGATATTTTATTGTTCGATGAACCGCTTGCCAACCTCGATCCGGCTGCTGGAAAACATGCAATCTCATTAATCGATTCTATTCACAAAACATTGCATAAGACAATTGTGATTATCGAACACCGTCTAGAAGATGTTCTTTTTAAAAACGTGGATCGGATTGTTGTGATGAATCATGGAAAAATAGTGATGGACAGCAGTCCTGCTGAGGTTCTATCTTCTTCCACGCTTTCAGATAATGATGTTCGGGAACCACTATATTTAAAAGCATTGAGATTGGCAGGGTGTACGATTACACCGGATATGCATCCGCAGCATATGGACTCATTGGACATCTCCACTTGCAAAGATAGAATACGGAATTGGTTTGATTCAACACCTGCGAGTGCTCAAGCTATTAAGCGTGAAGCGAGACTTCAACTAGAGAATATTTCCTTCGGGTATTCGAAAGAAGAGGAAATAATTCATAATGTTTCCTTAGAAATTGGAAAGGGAGAAATGGTGAGTATAGTAGGAAAAAACGGAGCTGGAAAATCGACGCTTTCCAAGCTTATTTGTGGATTTGAGAAGCTTACAGAAGGACGAATACTGTTAGATGGAGTGGATATAACGACTGAAACTGTAAAAGAGCGCGCTGAGCGTATTGGGATGGTTCTGCAAAATCCAAATCATATGATTTCCAAGCATATGATTGTCGATGAGGTAGCATTAGGCTTAAAAGCCCGTGGAATTCCAGAAGCCGAAATAACGAAGCGAGTTGAAGAAACGTTAAAGCTTTGTGGGTTGTATGCCTATCGAAAATGGCCGATATCTGCCTTGAGCTTCGGACAGAAGAAAAGAGTGACAATCGCTTCTATTCTAGTTCTTAACCCAGAGGTTCTACTATTAGATGAACCTACTGCCGGACAAGATTACCGACATTACACGGAACTCATGGAATTCTTAAAAAAACTGAACGAGTCTGGTGTCACTATTCTTTTAATTACACATGACATGCATCTAATGCTGGAGTACACATCAAGAGCGATCGTGATTTCTGAAGGGAAAATAGTTGCTGACGATTCTGCAGTGCGGATTATTACAAATGAAGAAGTAATTAAGGTAGCCAATCTTAAAGAAACCTCTTTATTCGAATTAGCTCTTAAATTAGAGATTGAAAATCCAAGAGAGTTTGTTCAACATTTCATAAATGTAGACAGGGAGGGTCGATAATCGTGGCATCAGAAATGTTATCATACATTGATCGGAAGTCTCCAATTCATTTCCTAACAGGTGCTACGAAGCTAGTATGTTTTATTTTGTGGTCGTTTGCTGCGATGCTTACGTACGATACTAGAATCTTAGTGCTGCTATTTACTCTAAGTATAGCTATTTTTGTCGTTTCCAATATAAAACTAAAAGAAGTTTCCTTTATTTTAGGACTTATTTTACTGTTTCTTCTTATAAACAATATCGCAATTTACGTATTTGCGCCGCAACAAGGGGTTGAAATTTATGGGACCGCTCATGTGTGGTGGGAGCTTCCGGGCCATTATGATCTAACGGCAGAACAACTTTTTTATCAGTTAAATATTACGTTAAAATATTTTGTTGTGATTCCTGCTGCCTTATTGTTCATCGTAACGACGAATCCTAGTGAATTTGCTTCTTCTTTAAACCGAATTGGTGTTAGCTACCGAATCGCTTATGCAGTTGCAATTGCTTTACGATATATACCAGATATTCAGCGAGACTATCGAACAATTGCATTAGCACAGCAAGCTCGTGGAATAGATTTATCCCGAAATGAGAAGTTTTTGACTAGGGTTAAAAACGCAATATCTATTGTAATGCCACTTATTTTTTCGAGTTTGGACCGAATTGAAGTGATTAGTAATGGGATGGAGCTTCGAGGATTTGGAAAGCATAAAAAAAGAACATGGTATCGTAGTCGCCAATTTGCATTTATTGATTATGTTGCCATCGGATTGTTTGTTTTATTGTTGGTGGGATCTTTATTGATTACTTTCTATGATGGGAATCGGTTTTATAATCCATTTTTATAATGACTAGAAAACGATGCGTAGAGCATCGTTTTTAATCGTCGTCCATCCGAATATTTCCGAGGAAATACTCGAGCATCCGACAGAAAAAAAGGAAATGTGAATCAATGCTCGAAAACTGTTAATTTATTTATCACTATATTTTTTCCTGCCATCTGTAGACTGTGATACTATTTAGGGAGTAGGGGGAATCAGGATGAAAATACTAGTAATTGGAGGTTCAAGCTTTGTAGGAAGACACATCACAGAGCGTGCTGTGAAAAGAGGGCATGCGGTCACCATGTTTAATCGTGGGAAAAGTAATCCAGAACTATTCCCGTATGTCGAGAAAATTCGAGGAGATCGAGATAAGGATATCGATTTACTGACCAACGGGGAATGGGATGCAGTCATTGATACGTGCGGTTACGTTCCGCGCATTGTACAGAAATCCGTTCAAGCTTTAAAAAATAATGTTAAGCAATACATATTTATTTCAACGGTGTCCGTATATAAAGACTTAATCGAACCAAATAAAACAGAAGAAGCAGAATTAGCTTTTATGGAAGGTGCAATAACAGAAGAAAAAACGCCGGAAACGTATGGTCCATTAAAAGTACTATGTGAGGAGAAGGTTCGTGATGGATTTGATCATCACCTTATTGTAAGACCAGGATTTATCATTGGACCGTATGACTATAGTGACAGGTTTACATACTGGGTTGATAGGATTTTAAGAAATGAAAAAGTATTAGGTCCAGGAAGCCGAAACGAATATTTGCAGTTTATAGATGCTAGAGATTTAGCAGAATGGCTTATTGATGCAATTGAACGCCAACTAATTGGTACCTATAATCTTACAAGTGAACCGAACCGATATACATTTGAGGATGTATTAGCAGAATGCAAACGTATGTTGAATCCCACTTGCACCATTTATTGGGCGAAAGATGAACACTTAGAAGAAAATGTCCAGCCCTTTGTTGAGCTTCCTTTCTGGGTTCCAAACGCTTGGGAGGAAAAGGGGGTTTTTCAGATCAATGTCGATAAGGCAAAGGATGTAGGGTTAAAAACAAGACCTATATCTGAAACAATTCGAGATGTTGGAAGATGGTTAAAGGAATCGGGGCACCATGTAACAGAGGTTGGTATGGATATAAAAAAACAAAAGGAGCTTATTGCACGTATAGAGGGTGGGGACCTACCTTGATTACAAGATCTATATGTGTGTTCCCTAAGTTTGTTAACATGAACCGGATAGAAAAGTGGAGAGAGAAATATGACACTTTGTTCGGAAAGATAAATCCCCACGTTACGTTAGTATTTCCTTTTAAAAGTGAATTAGATAAGGAAAGTTTGGAAACGCATGTAAGGGATATTTTGGATGGGGTGAACCCTTTTATCATAGAATTGAATGGTGTTTCAAGGACAGATGACAACCTTCTTTACTTGACTGTTGGTAAGGGAGTGGAAGAGCTTGTTGAGATTCACGACCGCTTGTATTCAAGGGTTCTTCAGCCTTTTTTACGGAAGGATCTTCCTTATAATCCGCACGTAACAATAGGAAGGTTGGATTCGAAGCAAGCGCTTGAAGAAGCTTATCGTGATGTTCGTAGTGAGTTTGAGTCCACTCAAACATTAGTTAGGGAGCTTGCGGTGGAGATAATTGAAGAAGATGAAACTTCAAACATTGAGTTCATCATAAATATTGGCTTGTAAGAAGGGTTATGGAAACCTACGGCGAATATTTGGTTAACATTTTAGTAGAGGAGACGTATCCGTGAAAATTATAGTTGATGATTTGAGGGGACCTGAAATTGCAAGCTTAATAGGGGAACATCTTCATAATATGACGTTACATTCTCCAGCTGAAAGCATCCATGCACTTGATTTGGAATCGTTAAGAAAACCAGATATTACGTTTTGGAGTGCATGGGATGGTCATGCACTGATGGGATGTGGAGCGATTAAACAATTAAGTATGAACCATGGAGAAGTAAAGTCGATGAAGACTTCTCCTGATCATGTAAGGAAGGGGGTAGCAAGGAAGTTGCTTCAGCACATATTAGAGGAAAGTAAAAAACGTGGCTATACTCGAGTGAGTTTAGAGACTGGTTCAATGGATGCGTTTCTTCCAGCTAGAAGGCTGTACGAGAGCTTCGGATTTAAATATTGTGGGCCATTTGCAGATTACAAAGAAGATACGAATAGCGTATTTATGACGAAGGTTTTGTGATAAAGAACTGTTAACGGTTTGCTTAACTTTACAACGCTCCTCTTGGATTAGCAGATTATTATCCCTAATCTGCTAATCCAAGAGGAGCATTTGTATGTATTCGACATTTTTCACCAAATACCGGGTGGTGACAGGCACTCTTATTTTGTTTTGCGTGGCCAGATAAAGTAACTGATGGAGATGAGGAGGTCTATTGCTACGACGATTAACCAAATTCTTAGGATTCCGTATAGTGCTTCTGTTTTACTTGAATCGTCAATCCATACAATGGTTCCTACGAGTAATGAAGCACCTATCATATAGGCAAGTGCGTGTCGTAGCCATCCGGTGAAGTAATGCTTAGCATAATCATATCCATACCGTTTCTGCGGTTTTGCCCCTTGCTTTAAGAAATAATATTGAAATCGTTCATCTGCCCACTGGATCATGCTTTTTCCAAATGCAATCGATACCCCAATATATACGGCGGCTATTGCGTGTGCAGGTGTAGCAGTGGCCCCTCTGTACAAGTCAAATCCGGTTACGATTAGGAGCATTAGATCTAATAATGGACTTAAAGCTAAAAGAAACAGTCCAGCCTTTTCCTTTCGTAATACATATCTAGTTATAAGTCCGAGCAAAATGACAACCCAAAATAATATTTCGCACGTAATTATCAAAGCGGTTATCATATATTCACCTCTTTTTAATACATCTGTATGAATAAAAGTATAGCAACGAACCTTAAGTAATACAACTGTATTAAAAAATTGAATCCACTTTTATTCCTTGGTAAAATAAAGATATGCCAAAAAAAGTAGATCACAAAAAAAGAAAACAAAAAATTGCGGAAGCGACATGGCGCGTGATAGTAGAAAAAGGAATCGAGCATGCATCTGTTCGAAACATTGCGGAGGAGGCGAATTTGTCATTAGGTGCTTTAAGGCATTATTTTTCTAGTCAGGATCAATTGCTAGCCTATACGATGGAGTTAGTGAAGGAGCGAGCAACAAACCGGATTGAGAGAATTGCCGCACAAAACATTCCATTAAAAGAAAAGGTAATTGCGATGTTACTAGAGATGGTGCCGACCAACGAACAGACACGTGTGGAAATGGAAGTTTGGTTTTCTTATATCGTACATATTCGACATAAAAAGGATAAAAAAAGCTTGGAAGCGGACGGAGTATATGAAGGAGTGCAACTGCTTATGAATACTTTACAACATGAGAACCTGTTAAAAGCAGAAGTTGACGTTGAAAAAGAAGCCGAAGCACTTTATGGATTGGTGGATGGTTTAGCTATTCATGCATTATTTGAGCCCGCTAAACTACCGAAAGAAAAACTGAAGACTATTTTTACGATTTATATGGAACGATTATATAAGTAACGCCCACTACGAAATAGTAGTGGGCGTTCTTGAGCGAGTATATAGCTATGCTTTTCGGATTTTTTGTTGATTAGTGACATAACCGGATAGCAAGACCGCAGCTGTGATGATTGCGGAAATGACGTAAGTAATTGTCCCGTGTGAAAGATTTAGTAACTCAAGAACACTATCATCCTCGGTAATCATTTCACTTGCTGTCCAAGCTAAAATACCTGAACCGATGTATGCAATCCAACGGAATTTTTCCAGTACCTTTACGATTAATTTGGAACCGAATATCATAATAGGAATACTAATCAGTACACCTAAAGCAATCATACCAATATGGCCATGAGCTGCTCCCGCAACTGCAACTACGTTATCTAGACTCATCGCTGCATCTGCAATAATAATAGTCATAACTGCTTTCTGTAAACCGTTGTGAGATTTAATGTGTGCTTCCTCTTCATCCTCCACTAAAACTTTGTAGGCTATATAAAGTAGAAGAAGCCCTCCAATTAAATGTACATAAGGAATCTGCAATAAATAAACAATGACAATAGCAAATAAGATACGTAAGATAACAGCTCCTGCAGTTCCCCAAAAAATTGCTTTATTTTGTTGTTCTTTGGGAAGGTTCTTGGTCGCCATTGCGATAACAATTGCGTTATCACCAGAAAGGATAATATCAATGGCAATAATTTTTAGAAGTGCAATAAGGGCACTTGTGGAAATAGCTAGTCCTAATATTGAGTGCATGTAATCCATCTGTTTTTGTTCCTCCTAGGTTACGTGTAATGCAAATATGCGATACTATTTTATTATAGTAACACAATTAATAGAATAGAATCATGAATTCGATTGGGAAAGGATGAAGAAACATGAGTAAAGATTGTATATTCTGTAATCCAGATAAAGACCCGAACCAAAACATCGTGTTTGAAACGGAGTCTTGTTATTATTTACAACACGATCTGGAGCAGGATGTGTTAGTAGGGAGTGGTGTGATTGTCCCGAAAGAACATCGTCAGACAACCTTTGATTTAACAAAAGATGAATGGCTGGATACATATGATTTACTCCAAAAGGTCAAAAAATATGTAACGGAGAACTATCAACCGGACGGTTTTACTTTAGGATGGAATGTAGGTGAAGCATCTAATCAAACGATCTTACATAGTCATTTTCATGTAATTCCGAGATATATGGACGAGCCATATGCTGGAAAAGGACTTAGACATTGGTTAAAGCAGCCGACAAATAAACGAAGCAAAGAATAGGAGCAACGTTAGTGAAATTATATGGAGACTTTTCAAAGGAAGACTGGCTAGACGTATTTAAGGTAAGCGAAAATCAAATACCTTCTTCTTTTATCATTCATGGTGAACATGACCACGCTGAAAATCTGAAAAATTGGCAAGACTTATTAATCGAGGAAATATGGATTCCAAGTTGGAACAGTATGGTTGGTAAATATGAGAATACATTGTTAGGATTCGCCAATGTGTATGGTGGACCGATGGCTGCCACCATCGTTCATCGCTTTTCGGTTATGGGAACGAATACATGGATACAAACCGGTTATTTTGGAGGGTTGTCCCCAGACATCCAATATGGAGATATTCTTATCGTTACGGCAGCTGAAATGAAGGATGGGGTTTCCAATTGGTATTTGCCTTCATCGAATATCGTACAATCGGATCCAATACTTGTAGATGCCGCGGTAAAATTTTGTGAAGAAAAAGGGTATAAATATAAAAAAGGTACTATTTTTACTACAGGTGCTATTATGGTGGAAACCGAAAAGATGGTGCAGGATTGGGCGGCTAACGGACACGTAGCAGTTGATATGGAAACAGCGACAACATTAGCCGTAGCATCCTATTTTAATAAACAAGCGATTGCAATTTTAAATTTATCCGATCACTTGATTAAAGGGGATACGTTTTATCATGAGAATCGTGATCGAGAGAAGATAGAGGATGAAACGGACCAAAAAATTAAAGAATTAGCTCTACATTTAGCAACTTTTTAAAAAATAATCTTCCCCCGTATCTTTTTAATGGATGGAATCGTTTAAGTTATGAGGAGTGTGTGAAAGGAGTGTGCGCATTATGTATAAAAAAGTAAGGGAGAAAGAGAACCAAATAGAAGGAACGAATTGGGAGGACCAATATCAACATTTGATTCAATATTGTCGGTTTATAACGAAAAACAAGTGGGATAGTGAAGAAATTGCTCAGGAGTCTATTGTAAGAGCACTAGAGCATTATGGTCCGGTGTCTGTGTCATCATCACTACTAAAAAAGATTGCTTATAACAATTGGATAGATACGATTCGGAGAAGAAAAAGGGAAGAGGTACTGACACTGGTTGTGTCTCCACAACAGGAGAATCAAAGTGTGCCGTCTGCCATGCACCTTTCGGAAATGTTGAAACAACACTTTACACCGAAGCAAGCAGTCATATTTCTATTGAAAGAAGTCTTCTCCTATCGTTTTAAGGAAATCGCGCAGTTAATGGATACCACAGAAACGGCTGTAAAGGCAAGCTTTATTCGAGCCAAAAAACGTTTGGAGCGAGATGAGAAAGAAGACTTCTCTTCGTTTTGGCGAGAGGAAGAGATGTTATTAGAATTCGTAACACTAGCTATCCAAAACGAAGAACCGACAGTATTGATACAAGCACTTCCTTCTATAGAAAGCTTAAGAAAACACCATAATCCAACCTGTGCAATGGTTTTCTCTTCTTCATCCCATCACACACTCTCTTTAGCAGCAGCTTAATATGCCGAGGAGGAAAAAGGATGACAACGATTCCATATGTAATTGAACAATCTAGCCGTGGGGAGCGTTCCTATGATATCTATTCAAGATTGTTAAAGGATCGAATAATAATGTTAGGTGATGAGATTAACGATCATGTTGCGAATACAATTGTTGCACAATTACTGTTTCTTGCAGCTGATGATCCAGAAAAAGATATTTCGCTTTACATTAACTGTCCGGGTGGTTCTACTACTGCGGGTTTCGCCATTTATGATACGATGCAATACATCCAGCCAGATGTACGAACCATTTGTACTGGAATGGCAGCTTCGTTTGGGGCTTTGTTATTGCTAGCGGGAGCAAAAGGAAAACGATGTGCATTACCAAATAGTGAAATTATGATTCACCAGCCACTGGGAGGAGCAAAGGGTCAAGCTACTGATATTGAAATTTCTGCTAACCGAATATTGAAATTAAAAGACCATATTAATGAGATAATTGCTACACGGACTGGTCAGTCAAAAGAAGTAATTGAAAAGGATACCGATCGAGATTACTTCATGAATGCTAAGGAAGCCAAGGATTACGGGATAATTGATGAAGTAATTCGTGGTAAAAAGTAGAGAACAAGCCGAGGTGGAAAAAACCTCGGCTTTTTGTATGCTAGGAAAATAAATTAATTGACGGTGTATTGACGCCACGATAAAATCTTGTATAAGGGAAACTTTAAAATGTCTTCTGCATACAATGGGATGAATGTTTGTAAAAAGAACTTAGAAAGGGGCAACACGATGGGAGAAGAATTAATAGTAGCATTTGGTTTAACGCTAATGGCAGGTCTTGCTACCGGGGTGGGTAGTATCCTTGCATTTTTCACTTCCTCCACCAACACCAAGTTCTTATCACTAGCACTAGGGTTCTCAGCAGGAGTCATGATTTATGTATCCATGATTGAAATTTTTGTAAAAGCGAAGGATGCATTAGTTGGGGAATTAGATGTTCAATTAGGAAATTGGATAACGGTTATAGCCTTCTTCGGCGGAATGATGCTCATAGCCTTAATCGATAAATTTATTCCGAAATCAGGAAATCCTCATGAAGTAAAAAGAGTAGAGGATATGAATTCGAGTAAAGTAAATGATCCTGCTCTCTTAAAAATGGGGACATTTACGGCACTAGCAATAGCAATTCACAATTTTCCTGAGGGAATTGCTACCTTTACATCGGCATTGCAAGACCCCAGTCTAGGTGTTGCCATTGCAGTGGCCATTGCTATTCACAATATCCCGGAAGGAATTGCTGTATCTGTTCCAGTCTATTTTGCTACTGGGGACAAGAAGAAAGCATTTCGATTATCTTTTCTGTCTGGACTATCTGAACCAGTGGGAGCAATTGTAGCATACTTAATTTTAATGCCATTCTTAAATGATATTCTGTTTGGAATTATATTCGCTGCAGTTGCTGGTATTATGGTTTTCATTTCACTGGACGAATTACTACCAGCTGCGAAGAAATACGATGAAGCACACACCTCTATTTATGGTTTAATTGCTGGAATGATGGTTATGGCCTTGAGTCTACTTTTATTCATTTAATCCAAACTTAAAAAAATATCCAAAAAAGTAAAACACTCCCAATAGTGGGAGTGTTTTTTGCTTTTGACACATTTTTGTCACAAAAATCACGTATAAATTCTCCCTTTTGACAAAAAAACACGATTTCGTCTTATTTGTTTCACGATGCAACATGTATTTTATAACCATTGTCATAACAGTGTTTTAGAGGTTTTATTCTGTGAAACATTTTGTAAAAAAGAAGGGTTTTGTAACGAATGAAACAGAATTGTAATATTCGTATTACATTCCTGTCATTTTATGATGTTATACTACGAAGTGCCTATCAAGAAGAGATAGATTAATAGGCTAAAAGATAGAAAATTTAATAGTTTACATAAATACAACAAACGATAGTTTGGAAGGTAGGGGAATCGAGTGCTAAAGAAAAAGCTTATCATTCTTAACATGAGTATTGCAGTAGGATTGGCAAGTACCATCGCAATCCCATCTGTGCAGGCGGAGACACAAGCAGAAATTCAACAGAAACGTTCACACATTCAATCCAAGATTTCTGAAGCGGAGAAAGTAATTGCTGAAGCAGAGAAAGACTTAAAAGAGTTGAACGAGCAAGTTGCACGAGTCGACCAGGCTATCGAGGATAACCAACAAAAAATTGATGATACGAAGAAGAAAATCAAAGATACAAAAGCAGAAATTGCTAAACTTGAGGAAGAAATTGTTGCTTTAGAGAAGAGCATTGAAAAGCGCCTCGATATTCTTAAAGAACGTGCACAGTCTTTCCAACAAAGTGGCGGAGAAATTAGCTATTTAGAAGTAATCTTTGGATCTAAAAGCTTCGGTGATTTTATAAATCGAGTGTTCGCTGTAAATACGATTGTGGAAGCGGATGAAAACTTATTAAACGACTTAGAAGCAGATAAAGCAGCTGTAAAGAAAAAACAAGATTCTGTTAAAAATAAGCTTGAAGATTTGAACAGCATGATGACCGAACTCGAAGGAATGCAAGCACAGATTCTTGAACAAAAAGAACAAAACGAAGCATTGAAGAAAGACCTTCTAGCTCAGCAGGAAAAAAATGAAGAGTTAAAAGCAGCGCTTGAACGGAAAGATGCGAATCTTGCAAGTCAACTAGCATCCTTCCAATCAGGTAGATCTACACAAGTAGGATCGCAAAGTGTTTCTACACCATCCTTCTCTAATAATACTGTAAGCGGAAGTGCACAATCTGTGATTAGTGTTGGATACAAATACATTGGAAACTCTACGTATGTATTTGGTGGCGGAAGAAACGCTTATGATATTCGCAATGGTAGATTTGATTGCTCTGGGTTTGTATCTTATGCATTCTCACAAGCAGGGATTAGCTTACCAGCAAGCACATCTTCTCTAGTTGGAGTTGGACGAGCTGTTTCTGCAAGCCAAATGCAGCCAGGTGACTTAGTATTCTTCAATACGTATAAGACAAATGGTCACGTTGGAATCTATGTAGGCGGCGGAAAATTCATCGGTTCTCAAAGCTCTACTGGAGTAGCGATAGCTAATATGTCTAGTGGATATTGGGCTAGTCACTTCAGCGGAGTAGTAAGAAGAGTATTAAATTAATAACTGGATGGGGCTGTCTCAAAAGGCCTCTTTGAAATGAAAAAGCCACGGAGATATTCATTTTTCTCCGTGGCTTTTTCGGTGTGAGCTTATTTCCGCTATGAAACAGGCGGTTCCACTCTGCCTGTTTCAGGAAGTTGTGGGCCATCGCGACCAGTCCAAACTCTATCCTTACTTTATCGATCCCACGAAGAGAAAATCGCCGGAACGACCGATTGCCCTTGATATGACCGAACACACTTTCCACCTCCACTTTTCGTCTGGCGTAGATACGTGCTCCTTTGTCACACCAAAGGTTTTCCCTTGCTTCCTTCTTCAGTTGTTCAAATGCCGGGTTATAGTAAACGCGCCGGTTTCCTTTTGCTTTCGTGCACTTTTCTTTTAATGGGCATCCACTACACTCTTCGCATTCATAGACCTTGAATGTTCGCGTATAGCCGTACCGATCGGTACGGTGCGAGTGGAATTGAAAAAGAACTTTTCGTCCATTCGGACAAATGTAATAATCCCCATCCTCCTTGTACTCCCAGTTCATAACCTGACTTGGGTCTTTCTTGAACGAACGGGACTGCTCTTTTCGCATCGTGTTGTAGGGAATGAGTGTTTCAAACCCTTCCTTCTTTGCGTATTTATAATTGACTCCACCATACCCTCCATCAGCGACAATTGTATTAGGGAACGGAAGCTCTCTGGCCTGTAGTTTTTGAATGTGTGGTTCAAAAAACGGGTGTCCGTTGGACGCTGATGGATCGAGTAGCCGAGGATGAATGATTTTCTGTTCCTGCCTGCACATTATAACCAGGTTTCAGTTGTCCATTCTTCATATGATCTTCTTTCATTCGCATAAAGGTGGCATCCGTGTCTGTCTTGGAATAACTGTTCCGGTCACCGAAGGTGGCCAGCTGGGTTTCATACTTTTTTAAACGAGGTAGGTAGTCCTGGCTCAACGTTTTATAGATACGTCGTTTAGCACGGAATACTTCCTTTTTCTTTCTTCTTTTCCTTATCATTTTCTTCTTCGACGGCTTTTTCCGCCTGTTCTACCTGGGTTTCTACCTGCTCGACAACTTTTTCGAGTTGCTCCGAAGTTACTCGCTTGGCAGGAGACCCTTCATCCGGAAGTATTTTTTCATCCATCTCAATGGCATCTTCAATATCCGCGAATGTTTGATCCAATTTTTCCTGTAGTTTTTCTTCGTAACGTTGGACAGATTTTTTCCACACAAACGTGTATTTATTGGCATTCGCCTCGATTTTGGTTCCATCAAGGAAGTAGTTGTCCATGGATATGTACTCTTGATCGATTAGAAGCTTAATCAACTCCGTGAATAAAGGTTCAATAATTGCCTTCATACGTTCTGAGCGGAACCGGTTGATGGTTCGGAAATCTGGTGTCTGTTGGCCGGCCAGCCACATCATCGGGAGATGTTCCCGAAGGGCTTTGGCGATTTCACGGCAGGAGTAGATTTTTTGCGTGTAGGCGTATAAGATAACTTTTGTCATCATTTTGGGATGATAGGAGCTCCGGCCACCCCCTTGGTATTGGGAAAAGAAGATATCATCATTCACCTGTTCCACCATGGCATGAATGACGCGGACCACATGGTCCTCTGGAATTAAATCACTGAAGTCCATTGGTAGAACCAATTGACCCATGTTATAATCAATGAAAGTAGCCGAAGAGTTACTCATAAAAAATCGCCTCACTTTTCGTTTTTTGTTGGTTTGGTCGCTTACATTATAACGAATGAGGCGATTTTTTTGTATGTAAAAGAGAAGATTTTTGCATTGTTGATTGCCAATTTGGGAAGGGAATCGTTTCCCAATGCCACTTTTCCGGCACCAACAGTAATAAAAGAAAAGGGCTGTCCCAATTAGTCTATACAGACTTATGGGACAGCCCCTTTTTTAATTGGAAATAGAATTAATCATCATCAGTTTTATACTCGTAACCTACTGCTCATACACGTAATTGAAAAGCACGAACACTGCGAACAGTACTTCTTCATGCTGCTTGTTAGCCTCGTTTACGGTAATTCCATATATTGAACCTTTTCTCCGCTTCCCATTAGCAACTTCTAGGTTATTTTTTTCCACCTTTGTTTCGGAGCCAATACTTAAAGAATAAAAATTAAATGTTTCTTCTCCAAGCTCTAAAATGAATGTTTCTTTCAATTTTGCTACATTTTTCAAACTATGATCTGTACGTATTTGTCCTACTAGCTTATTGTTCTCATAAATTTCCCATTGAGAATTACGAGCTAGTGCATGCTCATTTATTCCTACAATTTTTATATGACTAGATAAATTAAAAGTAAGGTTTATGTGAAATGTACTCCCTATTACTTCAGTTATTACTCTATGCCATTTTTTCTTATAAAAGCGATTAAACTCTCCAATTATATCTTTCCCATGTGTCACAACTTTCAAACCTGTGCTGTATCTTTCAGCCATTTTAGTTTGCATGTCATATGGGTCGCCAGTTGCTTGGAAGCTAGCATCCTTTCTAATTTGATAGCGCATGATGCCATAAACAAAAATAGTCGCTATCGGGAAAAGTAACAATAAAAAAAGTTGATCTAAGTCAAATTTTCCTAAAATAAAAAAACGTAATAATATTCCGATAGAACCAGCAATAAAAAATACTAATAATTTTCCCATTTTATACCTCCTACTTATCGTTTTACGAATATGTTAGAGAAACGTTTCGTTCTATAAGTTCGATTTTTTGATAACGTTTTCTACAATATGTACAGAAGAATAATAATAGATTTTATCGAAAAAATTGACGTTTTCTATTGAAAAATCGGAAAATATGACGAAATAAATAGTATCGAACATTAAACGTGTAGTAATTAAGTTTATAGAGAGAATGGGTGAAACGACATGGATATAGCTTCATTAGTTGGTTTAATATTAGGAATTATCGCGGTAGGAGTCGGGATGGTCTTTAAAGGTGTACCTCCAACTGTTCTTATCAATCCGGCAGCATGGATGATTATCGTATTAGGAACAGTAGCAGCCGTTACGATTGCATTCCCGATGAGTGAATTAAAGAAAGTTCCAAAGCTATTTGGAATCCTCTTCAAAAATCAAAAAATTGCGGATCCTGTAGTACTTATTAAGCAATTTTCAGAATGGGCACAGCTTTCTAGAAAAGAAGGATTGCTTGCTCTTGAACCGAAAGCAGCTGAAGTAGAAGACGAGTTCTTAAAAAACGGACTCACATTGGCGATTGATGGGCAAAATGCGGATTATATTCGAGATGTTTTATCTGAAGAAATCGAAGCAATGGAGGAGAGACATCAGGCGGGTGCTGGTATTTTTACTCAGGCAGGAACGTATGCTCCAACGCTTGGGGTTTTGGGGGCTGTTATTGGTCTTATTGCCGCACTCGGAAATATGCAAGACCAAGAGGGATTAGGTCATGCCATTAGTGCTGCATTTGTTGCAACTTTACTAGGTATTTTTACTGGATACGTTTTATGGCACCCTTTTGCCAACAAGCTAAAGCGTAAGTCTAAGCAAGAAGCTCAATTAAAATACATGATGATTGAAGGCGTCTTATCTATTATGGAAGGGGAGTCTCCAAAAGTCATTGAGCAAAAATTAGCTTCATATTTGCCAACGGGTGAGCGGAAAAAAATCACTGAAGGAAGTGGAGTGACCGCAGATGAGTAAAAAAGGCAAAAAAAAGCATCATGAAGAGCATGTTGATGAATCCTGGCTTATCCCGTATGCGGATCTTATGACGCTTTTGTTAGCATTGTTTCTCGTATTATATTCAATGAGTGAGATAGATGCAAAAAAGTATGAAACATTGTCAGAAGTGTTTCAAAAAGAATTTACAAGTGGAACGGGTATCATGGAAAACCCAAGTCCTAAAGAAGATCCTGAAGCAACATCTTTAGATGAACAAGAGGAAAAGAAGGAAGAGACACCTGAGGAAGAAGAATCTCCGGACGAGGAAGCGAAAAAGCAGGACCAAAAAGAACTGGAGGAAATTCAAGCTAAGATTAATTCTTATATTCAAAAGAATAATTTAACTGCTCAATTAGAAACGTCTTTGACGGATGAAGGTCTACTTGTGACTATTCGGGATAATGTGTTGTTTGCGTCTGGGAATGCAGATGTAAGAACACAGGATTTAGAAATTGCACGAGAAATATCTCAGCTTCTTGTTATCAATCCACCACGTAATATTATTATTAGTGGGCATACAGATAACGTACCAATTCAAAACTCTGACTTTTCATCCAATTGGGAGCTTAGTGTAATGCGAGCTGTTAACTTTATGAAAATCATTCTAAAAAATGATCAATTGAATCCAGAGTGGTTTAGTGCAAAAGGATTTGGTGAATATGAACCAATTGCTTCTAATGATACAAGTGAAGGAAGAGCACGAAATCGAAGAGTGGAGATTTTAATATTACCGAGATACTAAAAAAAGCGTACTTTGTCTGACAAAGTACGCTTTTGCTTCTGTTATAGACGATTATCGAGTAAGAGATAATCATTAATCATAGGACTCTTTGGTAATATTGGGGTTGAAGAGAGTTAAGTTAACGTTATCAAGATAGCTAGGGCACACCGAAACAAAGAGTGATTTAACGTTCAAATGTTAGTGAAAATCAAAGTTTCTACATGACAGTGTAATAAGAGCTTGATAGATAAAGAAACCATCCCATTTACAGCAGAAAAAGTATGAATAGCATTTTTATATAAGGTAGAAGGGGGGCTTAAATTTTCCTATTCATTTAGTGTCTTCCAATGGAATACCACGTCCTTCAAGTTCATCTTCAATTTGTTTTTTTAGAAGAGCAAGATCTAAACTCTTTGTAAAGTCGGACGATTTTGAATAACGGACTAGTGTGCGGAGCATTTCGACAAGAGATTCTGTAGATATTTCACGCAATACCAAAAGATTCCCACCTAAGTTTCATTATAGTTTTACTTTTTCTATATCCATTATATCTAGAAGTAAACTTTTCGAATGAATTTATTCCTATTTCTATATTTATAGTATCATAAATGGATGAATTGCATAGAATAAACTTGAACTTATTGTACATTTTTACAATACTGATGATTCCGTTCTATATTTTAATGGTTACACGAATTAGCCAAAAAAGGAAACCCCGCCAGTTGTGGAACTAGCAGGGTTTCCTTTTTTGGCTTATCTTTGGTTAAAACTCTAGCGGGTATAAAGGTCGAGCTCTTGTTTCAATAGCAAGGTAGATTGGAAGGGCGACCTTGATTGGCTAATGGCTGAAATTATAGATATCCCGTCAGCTCCAGCTTGAAGTATGTCTTTAATGTGTGAGAATTGTATTCCACCAATTGCCACAATGGGTATTGATTTGCCAACACTCTTTCGCACTGTTATTAACCCAGATAACCCCATTGGTTTTTTTGCATCCTCCTTTGTCGTTGTAGAAAAGATTGGCCCAACTCCTATATAATCAGCACCATCTCTTTTGGCCTGAACAGCTTCTGTTACATTTGTTGCGGAAACTCCTATAATCCAGTCGGATGGACACTGTGCACGAACAACGGATATGTGTTCATCATCTTGTCCAACGTGGATGCCATCTGCTTCAATTTCCAAAGCAAGCTGGATATCATCATTCACGAGAAATGGTACTTTATAGGATCTACATAATGCCTTCATTTTTTGTGCGAGCTCTTTCTTGTCCTCTTTTTGTTTTGCACCTTTGCCTTTTTCTCGAAATTGAAATAGGGTAATACCTGCTTTTAGAGCTTCTTCCAAGACTTCAAGAGGGTCTTTTATGCAGTTGTTGCTGCCCATGATAAAGTATAGCTTTAAAAGGGAAGGATTCATTTTATCTCCTCTTTTGAAAAGATAACTTTCATTTTTTCAAGAAAGGTATCGACATCCACTTGGTGCAAGGCATCTAAGAAAGCCATTTGAAAGCTACCTGGCCCCGGATTATTTTCGGCAGCAACCTCGGCAACCACTCCATAAAAGCTTATGGCAGCTGCTGTGGATTCCAAGATATCTGTTCCACATGCGATAAATGCAGTAGTTACGGAGCTTAACAGGCAACCAGCTCCCGTCACTTTGGTTAAGAGGGAATGACCATTTTCCACGATAAACGTTTGTTTACCATCCGTTATAACATCCTTTTCTCCTGTAACAGCTACCGGTATTTGTAACTGCTTTGCTGCATGAATGGCTATGTCTCCAAAATCATGAAAACCTTCTGAATCAACTCCCCGCACTTTTACATCCAACCCTGCTAGAGAACCTATTTCACCAGCGTTTCCACGTATTAGCGATACGTTCACATTATCCAAAATTCTACGAGCAGCTTCTGTTCGGAAGGTAGTCGCACCTGCTCCTACGGGATCAAGAATAACTGGAATGTTACGTTGATTTGCTGCATGACCTGCTTGAATCATTGCCTCTACTTGAGGAGACGACAATGTGCCAATGTTTAATAGAAGTCCATCAGCATTAGAAGCCATATCCGCTGCCTCTTCAATCGCATTTGTCATGACTGGTGCAGCACCGAGCGCGTACAACCCGTTTGCTGTAAAGTTAATAACCACTTGATTCGTTATATTATGAATAAGTGGCTGTCTTTCCCGGACACGTTCAATATAAGTAGATAGGTTAGACATGTTCATTCTCCTCTCTCTTACTTGGTGTATCTTTTAATCGATGTCCCCAATGGTTAGTAGGACCGTTGCCGTGTCCGATATTTAAGGGGAATTGAATGGCATCTGTTATATACTTTTTAGCTGTAGACACGGCTTCTACAATAGATCTTTGTTTAGCTAATTCGGCTGTTATAACGGCCGAAAACGTACAGCCAGTGCCATGCGTATGTTTTGTATTTCTTCGAGCAGTAGGGAAGGTGTAAAAAGAATCCTCGTGGTATAAAACATCGATTGCTTCTCCTCGTAAGTGGCCACCTTTCACAACGGCTGCTTGTGCTCCTAGCTCTTCTACAAGGACTCTAGCTGCTTTTTGAGCATCATCAAGATTGTTAATTTTAAAGTTTACTAGAATTTCTGCTTCCGGTATATTAGGTGTCACAATCGTTGCCAAAGGCACCAACGTGTTCTGAATAATTTTTTGGGACGAGGCTTCCATTAGCACATGCCCACTTTTTGCAACCATTACAGGGTCCAATACATAGGGAAGGGATGCACGTTTTAACGAATCGGCAATTATATCCATCATTTCAGGTGTTGCAATCATGCCGGTTTTTACAGCATGAGGAGCTACATCCTCAAATACAGATTTAATTTGCTGTTCGATAAATGATAGTGGTATGTGATGGACGTCTTGGACTCCAAGCGTATTCTGGGCAACAACGGACGTAATGACGCTCATTCCATAAACTTCTCTTTCTTGAAAGGTTTTTAGATCGGCTTGAATACCTGCTCCGCCGGTTGGATCTGTTCCAGCAATCGTTAAAGCCAGTGGAATGGATGAGGTCATGACGTAGTCACCTCTTGCTCCACAGAAAACGGCCATATTTCTTTTGTGATTGCCATATCCCAAAATCGATATTCTAATTGACAGCTTTTCAAAAACGCGACTTTCGCCTTTTCTAGTTCATCAGGACCGACCCCTTTAGCCCAAGTATCTAATCGACGGCGTAATTCATTTGTTATTTGGCCAACTTCATCCTCCGCATAAAAGGTAATCCACTCATAAAATGGATGATCTGGTTTTGGTTGTACCGTCTCCATTAAATATTTCCCTATTTCATAGTAGGTCCAAGGGCAGGGTAACAGAGCGGCTAATATTTCTCCCATACTTCCTGTTAAAGCAGTGCTTTTCATATGACTGACATAGTGATCTGCGGTTGGGGGGAGCGGGAATCCCTTTAGATCATCGTAGGCGACTCCAGCGACACGGCATAAATTATTGTGTGGGTGTATTTCTCCATTCAATACAAAAGCAATTTGTTCATGGAAGTAGGCCATATCTTCTCTTCGGGTCGATTTTGCAATCGCTAACCCATAAATATTCATAAAGGCATTTAAGTACTCAAAGTCTGCTTTTACATAATGAATGATAGATTCAGGATCTAAATCTCCTTTTCCAAGTCCTTCGACGAATGGGTGACGAAATATACCTTGATAGATTTCGTCAGCTTCTTTCCTAAGCTTTTCTGAAAACAACATAACTGAACTCCTCCTTATTAATAAAAAGAAAGTCCAAGTAGGTCGGGGCTACCCTTCCAAGAAATAAA
This sequence comes from Radiobacillus deserti, assembly GCF_007301515.1. GTDB lineage: Bacteria > Bacillota > Bacilli > Bacillales > Amphibacillaceae > Radiobacillus > Radiobacillus deserti. Next base: position 2,477,587 of record NZ_CP041666.1, on the reverse strand, counting down.
AAAACCGCTCCATGAAAACTGGAGCGGTTTTAATAAACGTAGTAATGGGTTAGATTTTATGATATCCATACCAAAACAAGATATGACAAGCTTTTGCCATTAAGGTTCCCGACTCCACTTTCCTCCGCTGGTACTAACCAGTTCAGGTTCAAAGGGACCAAGGAGTAGCTCCTCCTTATCTCAGCCATCTTAATGGCGCCCCTAGTGGACTTCCTATATGTAGTTTCCCTTCCAATAAACCATTATTATCAGATAATGTCAACCATATTTTGTATATTTCAAGCAAGTGTTTATAAATGAAACCATAGGCTACTTCATGAAGTAGCCTATGGTTAATCGATATTACATATATTTAAAGGGCAATTCTCACAGTCAATCTCGTTTCGGAGGAATTCTAAATCATGAATAACAATTTTATTATCAGCTTGAATAGAAATCACCTTTTGTTTTCTTAAGTCGCTCAGCATTCGATTAATGCTTTCTCTAGCTGAAGCACAAAAGTTTGCGATTTCTTGATTGGTGAGAACAATGTCTATTAAAATGGAACCGTCGGACTGTTGGATCCCATAACTATTGGTCAAGCGAATAAGAGTGGAATAGAGAGCTCCCTTTTTCCCATTTAAAATTAGATCTCTAATTTTGGACTGTAGTTTTCTTAAGTGAAGACTAATCCATTTCATGAACTCAAACGTTAAAGGTCCGCTCTTAATAAGTTCTTTTTCTAACGTATCCTTGCTAATTGCTAACACTTCACTATCTGTAATAGCATAGGCCCCTACCATATAGTTTGCGTCATCTGTAAACAGTGTTAACTCTCCAATAATGTCGTCTCTAGCACCTATTCTTAATGTAAGTTCTTTCCCGTCAGATCCCACTTTGCCAATTTGCACTAAGCCAGACTTAATAAGGTATATTTCATTAGCTTCCATACCTTCTTGAAAGATATACGTATTTGGATTGACCGTTTTCTTTATTCCAATACTTTTAAGTAAAGTAAGTAGTTCGACTGATAATTCAGATGCATCGGATGGTCGAGGGGAGATTGTTTGCAATTTAAATCACTCCTATAGGTGCGAAATGTATCAAGATAATTAGAAAAAAGCTATTCTTATCCTCATGTTAACACCGTTTATCGTATTGTAAATGGGTAATTTATTGCAGTATTATGAATTTTTTGTTGAAAGCGTTATACTGGATAGGTTCTGTAAATGGATTGGTCTAGGTGAGAAAGAAAACTGGATGATTGAAAGCAATCACCCAGTCTGTTTTTATTAAGTCGTTTTTAACTGACTAGATATATACTTGGCAACAACTGCTCCATGCCCAACTGCTGTGGACACACTTGAATATAAGGGGGCCGTTCGTATATCCCCCGATAGCGAGAATGGAGGGATTCGTGGTTAAACCTATTTCATTCGTTTGGACATATCCAGCCTCGTCTAAGGCAACTACTCCTTTTAATTCGTGACTGTTCGGTTGTACCCCGACTCGAACAAAAACAGCCTCCACTTGAAGAGTGAATGGTTTATCGTCCAACGTATCTAAATCAATAGCGGACACATGATGTTCTCCATTAATACTTGTTACGTATGTATTAGTATATATAGTGATGTTCTTTTGTTTTCTTGCTTCTAGAAGAAATGGATTTCTTGCTCGAAAATGTTTGGAACGATGGATAAGGTGGACGTATGCACCCGCTTTGGCCAGTAAAAGCGCTCCTTCTAGGGCTCGGTCTCCGCCACCAATCACTGCCACGTGTTTCTCTTTGAATTTTGGGCTGTCCTTTGTAGCTGAATATATTTCATCTCGATCCCACATCGCTTGTTCACCAGGAACTCCTAATGTTCTTTGCGCTGACCCAGCTGCCACGATGAGAAATGCATAGGACATCTTTTCTTGTATCTCTTCATGTTTGATGGTGATAATGTGATCCACTTCATTGATTTCGATTAGTTTGGTTCGGAGTGCATATCGGATTTCAGACTGTCTGATATGATCTAGAAAATGCTCTTGTAGTTCTTTTCCATTCCTTGTTAAAATACCAGGATAATCAATAAACGCGTTTTCGATACTAGGTAATTGCCCACCGAGTTCTTCTGCTTGTTCGATTACATAATAATCAAGTCCAAGTCGATCACACCAAATTGCTGCAGAGATACCGGCGGGGCCACCACCGACAATAATCACATCAGCATGTTTCATAGACGTTCTCCTTCTCTTCCAATCTAGATTCAGTACAAATTGCTCGAAATCTAACCAGTTTTGAACACGGGGAACCTCTACATCATGATTATACGGATAGTCCATAGCCACAGCTAATCTCCCCGTTAAATGAAAGCTTTCCAAATTGTGTGGCGCATCATCAAATAATAAATCCCCAACAATCATGTTTTTTCGATGAGAGAATATTATGTTATGCTTCCCGATAAACGGTAGGTGCTTTTCCACCCATTGCTCCTTTTCCTGAAATGCAGTAGATACACTACTGGTTACAATCAGAATATCAAATTGGCCATTCAGTCTTTCAAGGACTTCTATTGCATGCGGGAGTGGCTTTAGTTTGAGAAATAATCCAGGTTCTTTTAAATAGTCATAGATTTTGACTCCACATTCTGGCTTTACAAATTGCTCAGATTGCCATGTGGATAATTTCCCAACATGCAAGTCGTCTTGATAATCTTCATTATAACGTCGATGCCATTCGGTCATTAAGTCACATATAACAGAATCCATATCAATAAGCAGTGTTCGCAAGGTGTTCACCTCTCGTGTAAATATTTTAACTATATTTATCATAATAGATGAAAGTAGGGAGTTACAGTAATTTTGTATTAATGCAGGACATTTATAAGATTTACTATTTTCTTTTCACTCTAAAACACCCAGTAAAAAGGTAAATATCAACTATCCCAAAGAAATCCAGCCATTAATAATTAGAATAAGTATATTTACCTATCCCTCACATTTTAGGTTGACATTTCCAACCAATCTATAATAATCTAAAAATTGTATAAATTCTTTCAATTCACTCCCTGGGTAGGGAGTGTTTTAAATCCTTTAAATGTTAACGCTTACATTTGGAGAGGAGGTGAATGTATGGTTTGGGTACTTTTGATGGGCATTATTACCGTGTTATCGGTATTCATTGGAGTGAAGCAAAAGAGGATGGCATATTTGCTGATTCCTTTAGGATCTATTCTTATGTTTATGCTCGTCAAGATTATAATGGTACCATTACCTTTTATGGAAACGGTCCGATTTATTTTTGATATCCGCGGGTGATGTACCAAATTAGAAGAAGGAGGAGTTCTAAAAATGAGAAAAGTGGAGAAAAAAGTAGCAGACGCTTACTTCCGATTACGAACAACACTAATTGTTATTTATTTAGCGATTGGCGTTTGTGTTTCTTATTTAGTCGTGTTCTTTGCACGGGACTTATCTTCCATTACTTTCAATGGGTTTCCATTGCATTATTATATGGGGGCACAAGGAGCCGTTCTGACATTTATTATTCTTTTGTTTGTAAACGCTTTCGTTAATGATAAGATTGACCAAAAATTCGGGATTCATTCGGATAAGAAAACAAATCTGTCTAGTGGGAACACGTTAGACCAATAAGGTAAGGGGGATGTAAGGATAATGGATGCACAGTTTTTAGTATCATTCGGACTTATATTAGCAACTTTTGGTCTATATATTGGAATTGCATTATTCAATAAAGCACGTCAAACATCTGATTTTTATGTAGCGGGTAGAAGTGTACCTGCAGTGTTTAATGGAATGGCCATCGGAGCGGACTGGATGAGTGCCGCATCCTTCATTGGGATGGCTGGTACCATTATGATCATGGGGTATGATGGCCTTGCCTACATTATGGGATGGACTGGTGGTTATTTACTATTGACATTCTTGTTAGCACCTCAGCTCCGTAAATATGGACGTTACACAGTACCAGAATTTATTGGGGACCGTTATCAAAGTAATACAGCAAGGTTGATTGCTGCAGTTGCTACCATTATTATTAGCTTCACTTATTCTATTGGACAATTATCTGGGTCTGGTGTGGTAATTGGGCGCTTATTAGAAGTAGATGTTGCTGTAGGGACTATGATCGGCGTTATATTAATTGCTTTTTACTCTGCATTAGGTGGCATGAAAGGAATCACATGGACTCAAGTTGCGCAATACCTCGTACTTATCATCGCGTACCTCATCCCTGTTATTTTTATGTCTCTACAACTAACAAGTAATCCAATGCCTTGGCTTTCTTATGGTCAAGTAATCGGTGAGTTAAGAGAACTTGATCAAGCACTAGGTATTACCGAATATGTCGTGCCATTTACGGAAAATACGAAATGGCAGTTTTTAGCGTTAATGTTCACGTTGATGGCAGGGACGGCGGGGTTACCTCACGTTATTGTTCGTTTTTATACAGTTGCTACGATGAAAGCAGCACGATGGAGTGGGGCATGGGCATTATTATTTATCGGGCTTCTTTATTTATCTGCACCAGCTTATGCGGCCTTCTCACGATTCATCTTAATGGATCAAGTTGCAGGCTCTCCTATTAATAACTTACCTGCGTGGACGACTGCTTGGGTAGATACAGGACAGCTATCCGTTGCGGACCAAAACGGGGACGGTGTTCTCCAATGGGCTGAGATTGTTATAAGTAAGGATATCGTAGTTATGGCCACACCAGAAATCGCTAATTTAGGTATATTTGTCATTGGGTTAATGGCTGCAGGGGCGATGGCGGCCGCACTATCGACTGCTGGAGGACTTATGATATCCATCTCAGCAGCTCTATCTCATGACATTTATTATCGGTCCATCAACCCGCATGCTAGTGAAGAAAAACGATTAGCGGTGGGTCGTTGGTCGATTGTCATTGCGACTGTAGTAGCAGGATTAGTAGCATTGAATCCACCGGGTGCGATTACTCAAATCGTGGCATGGGCTTTCGCATTAGCTTCAGGTTCGTTTTTCCCAGCCTTATTATTAGGAGTTTGGTGGAAGCGGTCTAATGGGCCTGGTGTTATTGCCGGTATGGTTACTGGTCTATCCGTATCTTTAGCTTACATTTTCGCTGCGAAGTATGGTGGGTTTACAATCCTAGGAATTGTCGATACAGGAGCAGGTGTTTTTGGCGCATCTGCAGCAATAGTTGCCAATATCGTCGTGTCGTTATTAACGAAAGAGCCTTCACAACAAGTACAGGATGAAGTGATAGACTTACGATACCCAGAGGAAATGACATATAAAGATGGAGAAGTATGGATTAAGGATGGAACAGAAGGATAAAGAAGAAGCATGGGATACTCATCCCATGCTTTCTTTTAGTGTGCTGCATGGCCAGATGTAAGGACCCAGATAGATCCGAACACAATAACCAAAGCAAGAAATACACTATATGCAATATTAATAATATTAACCGTTCCAGATTTCTCCGTAATGTGCATGAACATGAATAATTGAATACCTGCTTGTAATATAGCGAGGGTTCCAATAATCCACATTTTAATGTTAGAGGAGAAATCTGTTTGTAAAGCGATAAATGCTGCAATAAACGTTAACACAACAGATAATATAAACCCTATAATATGATTCCAAACGGAACTTTTATGCTCTTTTGCCATCTTACATCACCATCCCTTTTAGATAGACGAATGTAAAGATGAAGATCCAAACAACATCTAGGAAGTGCCAATAAAGACTGGCAATAAAGGTTTTTCTAGCTGTCACAGGTGTTAAGCCACGACGCGCTAATTGGATTAATAGAAGGATAATCCAACCAATTCCAAGTGAAACGTGTAGTCCGTGTGTTCCTAACAAAGTAAAGAAGGCAGATAGGAATCCACTTGTTTGAATAGTCGCTCCTTCATGAACGTAATGGATGAACTCTGTAACCTCCATATAAATAAACCCTAATCCAAGAAGTAGCGTTACAATCATCCAGCTGATTAAGCCTTTAAGTTTATTCTCACGCATTTGGTGAATAGCTAATCCACAAGTAAAACTACTTGTTAATAGAAGCATGGTTTCAATCATAACGTCTTTGATTTTGAATAGTTCTTCTTGCGTCGGTCCACCTGCTGTATTCATTTCAAGTACGAAATAAGAGGCGAAAAGGGTGGAGAAGAGAACAATCTCTGCTCCAAGAAAAATCCAAAACCCTAAAATATTCATTTGATTTTGTAGTCCACGATATTCTAATGGTCCGGTCGATTGAGTATGTGCACTCATTTCAGTTCACCTCTCCATTTACGTTCCGTTTCTTCTACCTCTTCAACGGAAACATGATAGCCTTCATCATAGTCAAATGAATTGGCAATAAGTCCAATCACAATAGCAACAGCTGAGATAGCAGCTAGGGTAAACCATTCAAATACGAGGAAGAAGCCAACTACTCCAAAGGCCACGCACATAAAGAATGGAGACCAAGCGTTGCTAGGCATGTGAATTTCCGTGATTTCTTCTTTCTTGAGATTCGTTCTACCTTCTTTTTTCATGACCCAGTATTCATCTAGAGATGAAACTTCCGGTGTTTTTGCAAAGTTATAATGTGGAGCTGGTGATGCTGTTGCCCATTCCAGCGTACGAGCATCCCATGGATCGTTTCCGACATCTCTTGATGCGTAGCGGAAGCTCCAGTAAATGTTGTAGCATAGCGCCGCAAATCCAGCAGCTAATACTAACGCTCCAACTGCTGAGAAGCCTAATAGACCTTCCCAACCAAGTCCTTCGGAATACGTGTACATACGACGAGACATACCTTTTAGTCCAACAAAGAACATTGGCATAAATGTCATATTAAACCCGATAACAAATAGCCAGAAATGCCATTTTCCGATTTTCTCGTTTAGGGCGAAGCCAAACATTTTTGGCCACCAGTAGTAAAGTCCAGCAAATACGGCAAATACAACACCTGGAATCAACACGTAGTGGAAGTGAGCCACTAAGAACATTGTATTATGGTATTGATAATCGGCTGCAGCCATCGCTAGCATTACTCCTGTTACACCACCGATCGTGAAACATGGAACAAAGGCAAGAGACCAAAGCATAGCATTCGTGAATTTAATACGACCTTTTCTCATCGTGAACAACCAGTTAAAGATTTTGACCCCAGTAGGTATCGCAATCATCATCGTTGTAATAGAGAAAACAGAGTTAACCGCAGGCCCAGATCCCATCGTATAGAAGTGGTGAACCCACACAAGCATACTTAGGAAAGCAATTCCCACAATGGAAGCCACCATGGATTTGTATCCGTATAGATTTTTTCTTGCAAATGTTGCAATAACTTCTGAGAACATTCCAAAGGCAGGTAGGATTACAATATAAACCTCAGGGTGTCCCCATAGCCAGAATAGGTTTAGCCAAAGCATTGGGTCTCCACCTGCTGCTACGGTAAAGAAGTGCGTGCCTAATAAACGATCTAATGTCATAAATGCAAGAGCAACAGTGAATATAGGGAATGCAGCAACGATAATAATAGACGTAATAAAAGAAGTCCATGTAAACATCGGCATTTTCATAAGTCCCATACCAGGTGCACGCATTTTTAGAATGGTAACGATAAAGTTAATCCCGGTAGCAAGTGTACCAATACCAGCAATTTGTAAGGCGATAGCATAATAGTTATTCCCAACGCCAGGTGTAAACTCTTTTCCTGCTAATGGGAAGTAAGAAGTCCAACCTGCATCAGGGGATCCACCTACAACAAAGGAGATGTTAAATAACATAGCTCCCGCGAAGAATAGCCAAAAGCTTAACGCATTTAATTTAGGGAATGCTACGTCACGTGCTCCTATTTGTAAAGGAACAACAACGTTCATAATTCCAATTAACAATGGCATAGCCATAAATAGAATCATGATAACACCATGAGTCGTAAAAATCTCATCATAGTGTTGTGCATCTAAGAATTCCATGTTTGGACGAGCCGTTTGGGCTTTCATCAACAGGCCATCCACACCACCACGGAAAAACATCACGACACCAGCTAGAATATACATAATACCAATTTTCTTATGGTCCACTGTCGTAAACCATTCTTTCCATAGATACTTCCACTTCTTAAGGTAGGTAACGAGGAAAAGAATGGAAACAATCGTTAGGCCAATCGCGATTTGAGAACCAAGAATCAGTGGTCCCCCGTCTACTAGTAATTTATCTAGACTCATTCAGATTCGCCTCCCTGTTCATCTTCTGATGAACCATGATCATGCTCGTGGTTCATTTCTTCTTCCATATCTTCAGAATGGTGCTCTTCCGGATGTTCCTCAGAAGCTCCGTGATTAATTTCATAATCTTCTGGGTCTGTTAGCAATTCTGAATGATGATTTGAGTGTTGGAACCATTGTAAATGAGTGTCGTTAAACGTCATTCTTCCAACTTGTCCTGGTTGTACGATTTCTACATATTTTTCTTTTGTTAAAGTAGGAGCTGTTTCTTTTACTTCTTGAACCCATTTGTTGAAATCTTCACTTGTTTGGGATTCTACTTCAAAGTCCATGTGAGCATAGCCTTTTCCGTTGAAGTTTGTATTTCTTCCAAGGTACGTTCCAGGATTTTCAGCAACTAAATAAAGCTTTGTTTCCATATTTGCCATCGTATATTTCTGACCACCTAATGCAGGAACCCAAAAGGATTGCATCGTACCGGTAGAAGTCAGCTTGAAGAGTACTGGAGTATCTTCTGGAATATTTAAATAGTTCACTGTTTCAATCCCTTGTTCAGGATAACTGAAAATCCATTTCCAATCCGCAGAAGTAACATGAATCACTAATGGTTCTTCATGGTCATATGCCTCTGGAATATCTTCTAGGTCATACGTAGCCATAACAGTTGGAACAGAAAGAATAGCAACAATAATAACTGGAATCACAAACCAAGTTATTTCTAATGCTTTACTGCCTTCTTCTTCTTCCGGTTCTTTATCCATGTTTTCTGGTTTTTCACGATATTTCCAAACGATGTATGCAAATAAAGCAAACACAACGATGACAACAACAGCCATCATAATCATGGAAAATATAATTAAATTTGCTTGTGTTTTTGCAACTGGTCCTTGTGGATCAAGCACGACCATATTGGTTTCGCATCCAGTCAGGACAGCTAATAACAGAACGAGAGGGATAATGTATTTAATAAATCTCATGTTCTGACTCCCTTCCACTTGCACTTCAAAGTAGTGTAATGATAATTTCGCGTTCATTTGCCATAATACCACCTGCTAAGATACAAAAAACCCACCTTCACAGCCTTGTCAAAAAGAGTTCAAGAAACGTCCGCTTTTTATTCATAGAAAAGACACAAATGCAGCATATTCAGGATTAGAAGGTGCATTTTTCCTTTAAACATCGGAGTAGTCATAGACACATTTTGTTAGGAATGAAATCCTTCGGAACGGAAAATCTAAGGAAGAACATGAAGAAAAGGGGTGTTTTAAAATGGGTAGAGATGATCATAAAGGCAAAAGCAGAAACAAACTAGCACAAACGCCAAAGTACGAGAAAACAACAGATGGTATTGACGTGGAGTTCTCAAGAGAATTAGCTGACCACGAGGATATAGAAGCGCAAGCTCGCTCGAAAGCTGCTGACGCAAGAGCGCATAAAAGATAAATTGTCTCTTAAGGCTGGAGGGGTCATACCTTTCAGCTTTTTATTTTATTCAAATTTGAATTCTTTTCTTATTAATTGGTAAGCGGTAAAATAAGGGGAACACGTAAAGGAGAGAGACTACATGGAGAATCCACTTGATTTAATGATTCAACAAGTAGCTATTTCAAAATCTACTGAATATAGCGGGTATAACATACGGTTTGAAATAAGTGGACAACAATACCATATGTTAGTTGGAAAGAATACGGATTACATAGCAATCAACATAAAACACCTGTTTCACTCGAAAGCAACCTGTGCTCTTTGTGGGAAAAGAGTGTTTCCTGCTCCTTTAGGTCAACAAATTTGTTCCTATTTACAAGAAGAGAAGGAAAGACTACTTCCGTATTTTCTTACGTCCTATTCCGAACAGTTTGTATCATAAGTAAACGGATGGCTAGGTTTTTGCCATCCGTTTTTCTTAGCAATATTCATTATAAGCGTTTGTAAGGTTTGCAACGATTTCTTCTATATCGTGATCTTCAATATCCTCTCTTGGCACAAAATGTACAACTTGCCCATCCTTTAAAAGTGCTACTGATGGAGAGGATGGTTCAATTCCTTCAAAATAATCACGCATTCTTGCTGTTGCCTCTCGATCTTGACCAGCAAACACGGTTACGAGTTGTTCAGGTTTCTTTTCATTCGATAAGGATTCTCGAATGGCTGGTCGTGCTAAACCTGCTGCACAGCCACATACCGAATTTACAACAACAAGAGATGTTCCTTTTGTTTCTCCTATAAAGTTATCGACAGCCTCTGGTGTCGTTAACTCTTCAAAGCCAGCATGGATAAGCTCATCTCTCATTGGTTGTGAAACTTCTTTCATATATTGTTCATATGCATTCATCTTATCGTTTACCCCTTTTCTTAAGACTTGTTTTTTGTTGCTTGTGTCATTTGATGCCACACGGAGCCTTTTGCTTCCTCTCCGCCTTCTATCCGTTCAATGGCGAGTTTTATTTGCATGCGAACTTCGAATTCTGGATCATCTGCGGCTTCTTTCAATGCATCCAGCGCCGTTTCATCCCCAATTTCAAATAAATACATGGCGGCTCTCCAACGTACAATACGATTAGAGTCTCTTAACGATTGTATCATATGAGGCATTGCTTCCTTAAACCCCAAGTCAGACAAGCAGTCACCAGCTGTTCTTCTGACAGTTACTACTTTATCTCGAAGCGCTTTGTATAAATATGGAAGTACTTCTGGTTCCTCAATCATTCCGAGATAAGCAGTTGCTAGTCTACGGATGGATGCCTTTTCATCTTGTAAGGCTTTTTCTAGAACTGGCAATGTTTCAAAGGACGGTTCCATTTTGTCTAAGGCAGCATATCGTATTTTCCAATCCGTATTATCTAAAGCTTGTAACAAACTGGATACAGTTTCGGATGATTGAGCCACTTCAACAGGTTCTTCCTGTATAGCTTGTTGAACAAGGACATGTAGACGCTCTGAATCATAACTAGCTAGAATTTCTTCTAGCACCTCTTTACCTATCTCTTCAATCGTACCGTAACGAGTGCTTTGTTCTACCCATTTACGTTCCATTACAAAAGCGGGTGAATCAGCGGAGGCCTTCATAACAGCATCCATAAATTCACTAGGTAATCCAACTCTATGCTCTTCTTCGCCTTCTTGAAGCTTTATTTGAATCGGAATATCCCGGTACATTTGGATAAGCACCTTAATTTCTTTGTATGGGTCTTCTGCTTGATGTTTATCGATAGGAGTAGAAACCATTTCTTCTGCTTGACCAAACACATTTCTTACAGCAGGAAGAATAGATTCCCATGCGACTTTCGGTTGACGTTCTAAGGCAAGAAAATCTGTAACGTGATAAATGCCCTTTACGCCTTCTATCTTCATGAGCTGTTTGATGAAAGAAGGTGCTTGTTCTAATGAGTCATCCAATTTATAGTTAACACTTTTCCCATCCGGTAAGGATTTGTCTAAATTTATTTTCATCGAATGGGGACTTGGTGTCGGTTCAATCGAAACAATCTTCATTTCAAAATTCCCCCTTTATGACCTTTCTTATTGGTGATTTTACCAAATGCTAACTTTTATATCCATTCCCGACGTTTACCGATAAGCGGAAATCATATTTTTCTTCGTAAAGCTAAACCTAGATATATGGAAGGAGTGAAGCTACATGCCAAATAAAAAAACAAGTGAAGTGGCACGTAAAATTTTTTCAGCCAGAGCAATATAACAGTAATGATGAAACGGAACAAGGCCTTGCAGTTACCCATGAACAAGCTTCTGACACACTTGTCGAAGGTACGATTGATGGGAGAATCGATAATGTGAAACGCAACGGTTCATTAAAAAATGGTCAAGGCAGAGATATCCCTAGAGAAGGATATTAGGAGGCTTTCATATGGCAAGAAGAAACAAGATTTTAGTTCCGGAAGCAAGAGAAGGACTCGACAGATTGAAAGAACGAGTGACAAATACGAGACAAGCTGATCAAACGAAGTATGAAGTGGCAAAGGAACAAGGAATTCATCTTGAAAAAGGGTATAACGGAAATATAAAAGCCAAGGATGCCGGTAAGGTAGGGGGCCAAATTGGTGGGAATATGGTAAAAGAAATGATTCGTATGGCTCAACAGCAGTTGAATGAAAAAAGATAAAGAAAAGGGAGTATGCTCCCTTTTCTTTGGTTATTGAACTTTGAAGTCGCCAAAACGATACTCGGTTCGCCAAAAAACGCGTAACGCGACAAAAAAGGTTTAGGTCGCTAAACCTCGAACCAACACGTTACAATGAGGTGCGAAGCACAAAGAAACCAGTCAACCTATTGGTTATCTCACCCTATTCATAAATGTTGACGTTGATAATCATTTTCAATTATAATGGCGGAAGTGAAAAATCCCTTTCTCATTGCCAAAACGAGGAACCAGTTTTCTTTCATCAGATAGTAGAAGGTGGTCGTTGGGAATCAAAAGAAGCGGGAAAGAGTCAACAACTTTTGAAATTACATAAGCAATGTAAATGGAAGCTAATTCATTATGGATTCCACTCAAGGAACGTAATAGGTTCATGCATAAAAATGTGTAATCTAGGACTAAATCAACACTTGAATGGTAATATAGAGAAAAAGATGGAGTGATAGCTATGAAATGTAAGATTAATCGTAATGCAGCAAAAGTCCTAAAAGAATGGCTTGCTAGTGACGGGGTTGAAGGAAAAATGGTTCGAGTTTATGTAACGGAACATCATGGAAACCACGCTCACTATGACATTATGCTGGATGAGCCTACTGAGCATGATGAAATTGTTCATACCGATAAGGATATAGATGTTTTATTAGATAAGCGGGAAGAATTTTTAGATGGTGTGTGGGTTCAATATTTTTATGTACCAGAGGAAGGTTTTGTTATTACGAATACCTCAAAAGGACATCATCATCCGCATTAATAAAAAACCCCATGTTTTGAAATTCACTCAAAACTGGGGTTTTTTCTATAAATTCTCAATTAGAGGTTGACAAATGAGAACGAGGTGGTAAGATAAGAATTGTCTAATTGATAATGAATTTCATTATTACTTGGAAAACCTATATCTAGAAAAGGGTTTATTATGAAAAAAAGATATCTAGTACTTGCTTTAGTTGTATTTTCCTTTGCCTCCATATTTATTGGGGTTTCAAACGTAACACCTTTAGACTTGTTCCACTTTTCGGACGATCAGCTAGATATACTGTGGATTAGTCGAATTCCAAGACTAATTAGCATTATTATTGCTGGAGTAACGATGAGTATTTGTGGATTAATTATGCAGCAATTGAGTCGGAACAAGTTTGTATCTCCGACTACGGCAGGGACGATGGACTCTGCGAGATTTGGAATTTTAGTTGCGCTTATGCTATTTCCTACAGCTTCTCTAATGCAAAAGATGGCCGTTGCCTTCGTGTTTTCTCTTTTGGGAACTTTCATTTTTATGAGTATTTTGGAACGAGTAAAGTTCAAGGATGCTATTTTCATTCCGTTAGTTGGATTGATGTTTGGAAATATTGTTTATTCCATTACAACGTTCTTTGCTTATAAAAATGATTTAATTCAAAACATGTCAGCATGGTTGCAAGGGAATTTTGCGTTAATTATCCAAGGGCGATATGAAATACTTTATATTAGCGTTCCTTTGGTAATTCTTACGTATTTCTATGCAAATCGGTTTACGATAGCTGGTATGGGAGAAGAATTCGCAACAAATCTAGGTTTAAATCATCGGTTTGTTGTCAATGTCGGACTAGTCATCGTTGCCTTAGCTTCAACCGTTGTAATCCTAACGGTAGGAATGATTCCGTTTTTAGGTCTGATCATTCCAAATATCGTTTCTATGTATCAAGGAGACCATTTAAAAAAGAGCCTTTCTCACACGGCCTTGTTAGGAGCTGTTTTCGTCCTATTTTGTGATGTGTTAGGTCGAGTGATTATTTATCCATACGAAATTGCGATTGGAGTCACAGTTGGAGTTATCGGGAGCGGTATATTCTTATATCTAATTATGAGGAGATCTGCTTATGAGTAATTCAGTTAAATTGATTGTGTTAACTGGATTGGCTCTCCTTTTAACCAGTATTTATTTATTCGTCGACTTAGGAACAAATTGGGAGTACATATTGGGAAGACGCTCAGAAAAGGTAATTGCTCTAGTTGTGACGGGTACTGTTATTGCTTTTTCGACGATGATATTCCAAACGATCACAAATAATCGGATTCTTACACCTAGTGTAATAGGATTAGATAGATTATATCTACTGACCCAAACTTTTATTATTTTTGTATTTGGTTCCACCAGTACTATTGTATTAAATGAGAACTTAAATTTTTTACTTTGTGTAGTATTAATGGTTCTCTTTGCGAGTCTTCTATTTAAATTTTTATTTAAAAGACAGCAAAACATTTACTTTCTACTTTTAGTTGGACTTGTATTCGGTACATTTTTTGAAAGTCTGTCCGAGTTCATGCAAGTTTTAATTGATCCAAACGAGTTCCTAATCATACAAAACAGTATGTTCGCAAGCTTTAATAGTATGAATACGAACTTATTAGTCATCAGCATTATCATTTTTATCCTTGCAACTGCGTATTCTTGGCGGTACTTGAAATATCTGGATGTCTTATCTTTAGGAAAAGAACACGCAGTAAATCTGGGAGTGGATTATGATTTTGTTGTGAAACGATTACTCATTGTTATTGCGGTTCTCGTTTCTGTTTCTACAGCATTGGTTGGACCAATCACATTTTTAGGATTGCTAGTTGCCAACATTGCGCATGAATTTTTCAAGACGTATAAACATACATACCTTATCATTGGCTCCATCTTAATTAGTATCGTAGCCCTCGTTGGCGGTCAAATGATTGTGGAAAGAGTTTTTACTTTTTCCACCACGCTAAGTGTCATCATTAACTTCGTCGGTGGTGTGTACTTCATTTACCTCTTGTTAAAGGAGAATAAATCATGGTAGTTGTAAAAGAAGTATCCAAGAAATATGGAACAAAGAATGTTGTGGATCAGGTTTCTCTGGAAATTCCAAAGGGAAAGATTACTTCATTCATCGGACCTAATGGTGCTGGGAAAAGTACATTGTTATCTATGGTTAGTCGCCTTATTACACAGGATGAAGGAGAAATCCTCATCGAAAACCAAGAGGTGACTAAAACAAAAAGTAGAGAACTAGCTAAAAAGATAGCAATTTTAAAACAGTCTAATCATATTGGTATTCGCTTGACGATTCGAGAACTGGTTAGCTTTGGACGTTTTCCTTATTCTCAAGGGAAATTAACAAAGGAAGATCAATCCTTTGTTAACGAAGCAATCGATTATATGGAGCTTCGTGACATACAAGATAAGTTTCTAGATCAGTTAAGTGGTGGTCAGCAGCAAAGAGCTTACATTGCGATGGTTATTGCCCAAAACACAGAGTACATTCTTTTAGATGAACCACTTAATAATTTGGATATGCGCCATTCCGTGCAAATCATGAAGGTACTTCGAAGATTAGTAGATGAGCTTGGAAAAACGGTGATTATTGTCATTCATGATGTGAACTTTGCATCTGTTTATTCGGATTATATTGTGGCCTTAAAGGATGGGAAGGTCATAAAAATGGGAAGCAAAGACGAGATTATTGATCGTAAAGTCCTAAAGGATGTCTATGATATGGATATTCAAATCCAGGACATTGATCAGTGTAAGATTTGCTTGTATTTTTCTTAACTTAGGTATTGAAGTAATGTGTTAGGTTGATTCAGACATAGTGGGCCCAGAAACATGCTATGGATGGATAATCTACACGATACTTTTTTATAAATAATATTCAGGGGTGATTTTACAGTGAAAAAGATAGTAACGCTTATCTTCCTTTTACTTGTATCTATATTTTTAGCAGCATGTGGAGATGATTCATCTTCTAGCTCTGACAAAAACACGGCAGAGGCCAGTGAAGACAAAGCAGAAACAATAACAGTGAAGCATGAATTAGGAGAAACAGAGGTTCCTGTTAACCCGGAAAAGGTAGTTGTATTTGATTACAGTACACTTGATACGTTAGATGCGCTTGGTGTAGATATTACAGCTTTGCCGAAGGATAATTTACCGGATTTCCTTTCCAAATTTAGTGCTGATGAATATGAAAATGCAGGTACTTTATTTGAACCAGATTTTGAAAAATTAAGTGAGATTGACCCAGATTTAATTATCATTGCAGGAAGAACTTCTGAAGCATATGAAGATCTTCAAGAGCTCGCTCCAACTATTATGATGAGTGTGGACAGTGCTAATTTTGTGGAATCCTTTAGTTCTAATGTGGAACTACTTGGCAAAATCTTTGGGAAAGAAAAAGAAGCTGAAGAACAGCTAACTGCTATTAAAGAAGAAATTAGTGCAACAAAAGAAAAAGCAGAAGCAACTGGTAAAAATGGATTAATTATTTTAACAAATGATGGTGGTGTAAGTGCATACGGTCCAGGATCTAGATTTGGATTCTTGCACGATGCCTTAGGATTTGCTCCAGCCGACGATACGATTGAAGCGTCTACACACGGACAAAATGTATCTTTTGAATACATTGCAGAAACAAACCCAGATTTCTTGTTTGTTGTAGACCGTAATAAAGTAGTAGGTGGAGAATATTCTGCTGAAAAAACATTAGATAATGAATTAGTAAATGGAACAAATGCAGCAAAAGAAGAGCAAATTGTTTACTTAAATCCAGATTATTGGTATTTAAGTGGTGGAGGAATTACCTCTGTCTCTGAAATGATTAACGAAGTTTCAAGTGCTATTGAATAATGAAAACCAGCCTAAGGGCTGGTTTTTTTCATATTTTGGTAGTAATGGATAAAAGATATAAAGTATTCTTTCGGCGAATATTATCGATTTTTGTTGAAACGGTTGGTTATCGAACGTATAATACATATGAGCAACCTGGTTCATTACAAGTTAACAACGTTAAAGGCAAACTATTTGAAAGAATAGGACGCAAAGCCAAGGATCTAAGGTGAATGTTTCACTAGGACCGCCTGGCTACCAAATCTATACTGGAATTCCAGAACATTTGGCTATTTCATCAAGAAATAGCTTTTTTTGTTCCATTTTCTTTCTGTGGAATTCACACTTTTCAACAAAGGGGGGGTCGTTTTGACGGCTGTAGCAAGAAACGAAGTGGTAAAGGAATTATATAACGGTACGATTCAGTCTTTTAAGACCGTAGTACCTGTCCCACACGAGGTTGGTAGTCCTCAGAAATCGGATTCAGTGTTAATGGTTAATTTTGGTGTTCTAATTGGTATCACTGGTGACATCAAAGGAAGAATCCTACTCAAAGCAGATTCCTCTGTATTCAGTGCTATTGGAGAAGTAATGTTTGGAATGCCTCTAGAAGGAGAAATGCTTTCCTCTTTTTCTGGCGAATTAGGAAATATGATTGCGGGAAGCTTGTCTACAACACTAGCAAGTAAAGGTATTACAACGGATATTACATATCCAACGGTTATGGAAGGCGAGAGTAAATTGTCTGGCTTTGATAGCTCCATTTTGGTAAATATTAATTTTGGTACTACTGGACTTATGGAAATTTATTTATTAATAGATAATTCGTAAAAAACCCTTCAATATTTGTAATATTGTGTCGATAAAAGAGGAAATATGTAATATTTCCGAAATGTTGGCGCTTTTTCAGTATCCTACCTACTCTATCTCCTTTTCCCTCGTTCATCCCATTCGACGAGGGAACGGGTGATGCATTTCCCGAAAAAAGCCACCTTTTCTTGAAATATCCCATTCCAAATGATGTTAGTAACGCTTTAGGTAATACCTAAAGCATTCTAATAGATAGACCTAGATTCTGAAGGAGGAATATAAAATGGAGGCGTTTTCGAAATTTATAGTATTTCGTGTGAATGAACAGGAATACGCTGCTGACATTCAACAAGTAGTATCCATTGAGAAAGTGCAAGAAGTGGTTCAGTTACCACAAACACCAGACTTTATTAAGGGTGTCATCAATCTACGAGGAAGTATTACACCTATTCTTGATCTTAAACAGCGATTAGGTATGCAAGAAGCTACATACACAGATCAAACTAGAATTCTAATTGCTAGTATGGAAAATGTACAGGTTGGTCTCGTGGTAGATGTAGCAACAGATGTACTTGATATTGATAACAGCGTGGTGGAACCAGCTCCAGATATGGTTGGTGGGGTTAGCTCCAAATATTTAAAAGGGGTAGCTAAACTAGAGAATCGTTTGTTATTACTCTTAGATTTAGAAAGAGTTCTAAGTTTTGAAGAATTACATGAAGTTCAACAAGTTGCACAAGAAGATTAAATAGAAAAAGAGAATGAACTAGTGGTTATATTAAATGGGAATGGGGTGCTAGATTTGTTGAATTTTAAAATCAAAAGTCTAAGAACTAAACTAATACTTGGATTCGGAATAGTAATTGGTGCAATCATTTTAATGAGCTTTTTAACGTACGGAAGTATTCAAGGATTGAATGAAAACACTAAAGAAATGGATAGAAATGTAGAACTATTGATAATAGATGAGAAGTTAGCTTTTAATATTTCTCAAAGAATTGCTCTTACTAGGGGATACGTATTGTTTGGAGAGGAAGATTATAAGACAAGATTCGAACAGTATTCGGAGGATGGTAAGGCTTTAAAAGAAAAATTACTAAAATTATCGAACTCTGAAGAAGCAGTAGAATTAGTTAATAAAACTGAAGCCTGGGAAAAGATGGTTCGAACAGAAGTTTTTCAACGGTATGATAGTGGTCAAGAAGAGATTGCAAAAGCAAAGCTTCAACAGACCGTGCAAAGAGAGTCAAGAGAGTTAATGGATGGGTTTAACAAAATGTCTACAAAAAGAGAGGAAATTGTTGAAGAATTAAGTCATAATAATGTTGAATCTGGTCAGACAACAACAATTGTTAACCTTTTATTTGCTGGCTTTGTTATCATCGCTGCAGTCATTATTTCGCTAATTACAGCTAGAACTATTTCACGTCCCATCAAAATGGTAATGGAGCGTATGAACCTTATCGCGGCAGGAGATTTAAGTAATGACGAGCTTAAGACTAAATCCGTGGATGAAGTTGGACAACTAGTCACAGCAACGAACCAAATGAGTAATAATATGAGAGAATTACTCGGAGAGGTTTATACGGTATCTGAATCTGTTTCTGGTCAAAGTGAAGAATTAACTCAAGCTGCGAACGAAGTTAAAGAAGGAAGTAACCAAGTTGCTTTTACGATGCAAGAGCTTTCTTCCGGTTCAGAAACACAAGCAAACACAACTAGTGAACTAGCATCTGCTATGGTTTCCTTCTCAGAAAAAATTCAACAAGCTAATAAAGGTGGAGAATCTATTCACACCTCTTCTCAACAAGTGTTGGAGTTAACAGAAGAAGGGGCAGAGCTTATGGCTTCCTCTATCGATCAGATGGCAAAAATTGATCGAATTGTACAAGATGCAGTCACAAAAGTTAGAGGCTTAGACCAACAATCACAGGAAATTTCTAAACTAGTCGGAGTTATTAAGGATATTGCAGAGCAAACGAACCTACTTGCGTTAAATGCAGCAATCGAAGCAGCTCGTGCTGGTGAGCATGGAAAAGGCTTTGCTGTCGTAGCGGATGAGGTTCGGAAATTAGCAGAACAGGTTTCCTTGTCTGTAACAGACATTACGAGCATTGTAAGCAGTATTCAATCAGAATCTAGTACCGTAACAGAATCCTTAGAAGGTGGATATAAAGAAGTAGAAAATGGGGCAAACCAAATTAGTACTACTGGTCAAACCTTTGAAAATATCAACTCTGCTGTAGTGGAAATGGTGAATAGCATACTAGAAGTTTCCGAAAATCTGGCTAATATTGCTGAAAATAGTGAAACGATGAATAAATCAATTGAAGACATTGCAGCTATCTCAGAAGAGTCAGCAGCTGGTATTGAGGAAACATCTGCGTCTGTTCAACAAACAACCAGTTCTATGGAAGAAATTGCAGCTAATTCAGATCAGTTAGCACGACTGGCAGAGGACTTAAATCAGCTATTGAATCGATTTAAACTATAAAAGATTAAAGCGGAAGGGTATCCCTTCCGCTTTTTTATGCTACTTGTCTCTTGGAATGTTTCGGAGAATGAAGCTTTTCAAGGAAAGGGAAAAAAGCTTTAATCATAAGCCCAGTGAACAAGGCATTCATTATAGTACCAAGTCCAATTGGACCGTTAAGGAAGAAGGCGAGTGTAACAAGCACGATGCTTATCATACCTCTAGAATAAACAAAGCTCCATCCAGTTAGCTCTGATACGACGAGCATGGAACGATCTAAGGGAATAGGAGCTAGTTTTGATTGTAAATAGGTGGCAACACCTAAGCCTGTGCAGATAATGCCAAGGAGCAAACAGATGAATTGTTCCAGAAAGCTACTTGGAACAAGCCAGTCACGAAAAAACCATAGCCAGGTATCAATACCAATTCCTGTAACGAAAGAGGTAACGAGGGCCAAATATTCAGGTCGTTTCCTTATGAGAATCGCGTTCATGATAATCATGACAAATCCAACGGCAACCTCCCAAGTCCCAACCGTTAACCCGACTGTTCGGTATAATCCCACTAAAAGAGCATCAAATGGAGAAGTACCCAACCTGGATTGGATGCATAACGTAATACCTAGGGTTAAAATTGCAATTCCGATTATAAACAAGTGAACGTTTTGTTCCAATAATTTGTTTTTCATAGATGCCACGACCTTTCTGAATATCGTGCTAACTATAACAAAGTCTCCTCCCATTGAGAAGTATTTCGTTTTCAATCATAAGAGTGGAAGATAAAACAAGGAGTGCGATATGATTTAGAAAAGATAGGAGGAGGTAGCGATGAAGTTATTCGATACGTTTGTGAAAAATAGTCGTCAACATTCGCTAGTGGAGAAAGCTGCACGCTTAGCAGATGTTGCCAAAGCGAGTGGCAAAGAAATGGATGAGAATGCGGATTTTTCCGAGGAAACGCTGGAAGCTTTTAAGAAGGAAACCTATTTTTCCTTACCATTACCACAATTATTAGGAGGAGAAGGCTTATCTGTTTACGAACTTTTACTCCTTCAAGAAAGGCTTGCCGTTGGAGACGGAGCAACTGCCCTATCGGTTGGCTGGCATATGGGAATTGTCATGGAATTAGCGGAGGAAAATGACTGGGATCCAGATGTGTTTTCCACCTTTGTTAGAAAGATTCATACAAAACAATATGTGGTGAATCGAGCAGCATCCGAGCCTGCGACCGGCAGTCCCACAAGAGGAGGAAGACCAGAAACAACAGCGATAAAATTAGAGGATGGGACGTATCAACTAACAGGGAGAAAAACGTTCACAACTATGGCTAGTGTTTTAGATTATTATCTTGTATCTGCATATGTGAAGGAAAAGGATGTTGTTGGCTGGTTTTTAATTGAGAAAGGTACAGATGGTCTACAGATAGAAAAAACTTGGGACACGCTAGGGATGCGAGGAACAGGTAGTCACGATCTGGTTATGGACAATGTCCGAGTTCCAAAAAAACACTTGGTCGAAGTGGCAAGTTCTAAGAAGCCTATACCAAAAGGCTGGTTACTTCATATTCCAGCTTGTTACCTCGGTATTGCGATTGCGGCAAGACATGATGCCATTCATTTTGCTAAAAGCTTTCAGCCCAATAGCTTGAATACACCTATCTCAGAGGTTGCACATGTTCAACAAAAAATTGGGGAGATGGATCTAAAGTTAATGTCGGCTCGTCATTTTATGTATAGTGTAGCAGATAAATGGGATAAGCATCCTGAGTTAAGAGCGCAATTAGGAAGTGAATTGGCAGCTGTCAAAATTGCGGCGACAAATGCTGCTAGTGAGGTTGTTGATCTTGCCATGAAAATTGTAGGAGGGAGAGGTCTATCAAAGAATATGTCATTTGAAAAGTATTATCGGGATGTTCGTGCTGGCTTACATAATCCGCCTATGGAAGATATGGTCATACTGCAGCTAGCTAAACAGGCTTTATTAGATTAGGAAAGGGTCCGCGTCAAGTTGCGGACCCTTTTGTCAATTGATTTTCATCATTAGCTAGGTAACTACTCCCGTTCATCATTTTACACTGTTTCTTTAATAATGTCGCTTGGTCTACTATTTCCTCCACACTAGTGAAGCTCTCTTTTATATTCGTTACTATTGCGATTGAAATAGACACTAATGGAATTTTATCTCTTATTCCAAACCTGTTTTCTGTGTACACAAAATTATTTTCTAAATCATCTTGATTATAATATTGCTTAATTTCTTCATCAAACCTGCTCGTAATTCGTTGACTAACGGATTTGTAATCATGATTATATAAGAGTGCGATATAGTCATCCCCACCAATATGACCGAGGAAATAATCATACTCATGAAGTGCTTCCTTTAGAATTCTGGCGGTTAATTCAAGCACTTTGTCTCCATTTGAAAACCCATAAACGTCGTTATAGGATTTAAAATGATCTAAATCTATGTATAGAACACTAAAAGGATGGACTAAGTCCAAATGCTCAAGTCTTTCTTCAATAACGTGATTACCTGGTAAGCCTGTTAGCGGATTCATATAAGTTGCAATTTTTGCTTGTACTTCTGCAAATTTCATTAGTAGGTTTCGGATACTGACGACTCCTTTATAAAGGTCGTTTTCCGTAACGATAACATAATCGTATAATGCCTCATCTTTTCGATTCATGGCCAAGCGGCTTACTTCAACAATCGATGTCGTAACATCTACAACTAGTATGTCTTGAATCATTAAGACTTCAACAGGTTTACCCATGAATAAGTTATATCCATAGAGGGTCCCTAATTTTTGATAAAAGTTGGTCCTCGTAATAAGGCCAATTGGATGCTGATTCTCTAAGACAACAATACCTTCACAAGTCTTTACATCTCGAAATAAAGTGTCCGCATATTGATTGGATTTCGTCTTATCCAGAACGGGCACCGTTTCTACAATCTCACCAATCCAAGTAGGCATAGCTTTTCCCCCATTGCTCCTTTAAGAGATACTCTTTAACGATTCCCTCGGTTTTCCTAATAAAAAGCCTTGTCCATAATGGACTCCTAATTCTTGGAGGATTGTCAAATCTTCCACACGCTCGATTCCCTCGGCGATAACAGACGTGTGGGATTCGTTAGCAAAATCAAGAAGAAGACTGACCATTTTTTGTTGATCAGGATTTTCGTCCATGTAATGGATTAACGATCTGTCTAATTTAATAAATTCTGGCTTTAATTGCACGACGCTTTTTAAACTGTTATAACCAGACCCGGCATCGTCAACAGCAATTCTAAAGCCTTGCTCTCGGTAATGAGAGAGTATTTTTTCAAACAACACATAATCCTTCACTGCTTTTTTTTCAGTTAGTTCAAATACAATTTGGTTCGGTGAAAGATTGTATCGCTTTAATAATTGCAAGGTTTCTCCACTTTTGTAATCTGAATCTAACAGTACTTGTGGGTGGATATTAACAAATAGTAATCGTTCTTCAAGATTTGAATCATATGTAATATTGTCATGAAAGCGTTCAAAAGAAATATTGCGACAGTATAAATCAAAACGAAATGCTTGATTGGTTAAGCCGATGTAGTCGTAAAAAGTTTCTGTGTTTGGAAAATGTTTGGAAAAAGGAGGGCGATTTAACGCTTCATATCCAATAACTTTCTGAGTAGATAAATGAGTAATAGGTTGGAAATAAGTAGTCAGAAGTTGATCACGCATCACTTTTTGTAACTCGGCAAATTTAAAATAATCTAGTGCAATTCTTTTCTCTCTTCCATAAACAAAATTCATGTAAGAATAGAGATTACTGATATGGAATGGCGATAATAAATTATTCTGCATATTGGACATCCTTTTACTTAAACTGTGACGCCTTTGTAGTTATTTTGGACACGTCTAGCGCGTGCACTCTTAAGTATAATGAGGAATTGTTAAAAGCGTTTAAAATTAATGTAAAGTTTATAGGATATCGTTATAAAGGATCCCTCTTTTGAATAAGAGGGATCCTTTGATTAATCATCATCCGTTCGTTTGTTATTAACACGAATGTAATCAGCATCAGGATTTTCTTCTGCAAATTCTGTGCTTAATCGTTGAACATATTCTGTATTAAATCCGGCATCCTGGTCAACTTCCAGTACTTTATTCTGCATATACACGTGGAATACAGCTTCTGAGCATGCAATGAGAAAGGCTGCAAATAAAGAGACACTTATTGAAAATTCAGCTTGAATGAATGCTGCGGTTAATAACCAGACAGCAAAAAAGCTTAAACCAAAATCAGCTATAGTAGCTGTTAAATTTCCAAAATTCTTCAAGATGAGTAAATCTCCAAGGACATACGCAACACCTGTGACTAAAACACTAATTAATAAAATGTTGCCGATTGAAGCCTGATTAAGGATGCCTAGTACAGAATAGAGCACGATGGCGATGACTAGAAACTTTATCGATAACGCTTTTACATGTTTCATTTACAACATCCTCTCTAAAAACTTCACGATTATTTTTTCCTAAACCATGAATGTTAAGCAGGTAAGTTCTTGAAAAGGAATGGCAGAAATTGTTCAGAGGAATTCTTGATTTTAAGAAAAATGCTATAAAGGAGAGAATGAGTTAGAAATCTCTAGATAAATAGCAATGTTATACGCTTACATGAGTGTTTGGTTTATTGGTATGCTGTGGTATCATTCCATTTGTTCTATACGGCCCCGACTTTCATGAGAGTTGAAAGTCACATAAAAGATAGAGAGGAAGAGATACTGAATTGAATATATCGACAATGAAACAAGATTGGCTAGGTAATATCCGAGGGGATATTTTAGCTGGGATTGTGGTTGCTTTAGCTTTAATACCTGAAGCAATTGCTTTTTCCATTATTGCTGGGGTTAGTCCTATGGTTGGACTATACGCGTCTTTCTGTATTGCAGTAGTTATTTCATTCTTTGGGGGAAGACCAGCAATGATTTCTGCTGCCACAGGTGCTATGGCGCTCGTGATGGGGGACTTAGTTGCAGATTATGGTTTACAATATCTTTTAGCAGCAACGATCCTTACAGGAATCTTACAGGTGTCCTACGGCTTCTTTAAAGTCGCTAGACTAATGAAATTTATCCCACGCTCTGTCATGATTGGTTTTGTAAATGCATTGGCTATTCTCATTTTTATGTCTCAGCTTCCGCATTTTGCTGGAGAATCATGGCATATGTACGCGATGGTAGCTGGTTCATTAGCTATTATTTATCTTTTTCCATTTGTAACAAAAATAATCCCTGCTCCATTAGTAGCGATTATTGCGATTACAGTTGTTGCGATGTTAACAGGTAGTGGAGTTCGAACTGTAGGAGATATGGGAGAATTGTCGCAAACATTACCTATGTTTTTGTTGCCAGATATTCCGTTAACCTTTGAAACGCTACAGATTATATTTCCAACTGCCCTTGCGCTTTCCGTGATTGGGCTACTGGAATCCTTCTTAACTGCCCAAATCGTGGATGATATGACGGATTCTGATAGCAATAAAAATCGTGAGGCGAAAGGTCAAGGGATAGCAAACGTTGTTGCCGGCTTCTTTGGTGGTATGGCAGGCTGTGCGATGATTGGACAATCCGTTATCAACGTAAAATCGGGAGCGAGAGGACGTCTGTCCACGTTTGTTGCAGGAGTATTCTTAATGCTACTCATCGTCGTTTTTAACGATATCCTTGTTCAAATTCCAATGGCAGCGCTAGTTGGGGTTATGATTATGGTATCCATTGGTACATTTGATTGGAGTTCTGTAACAAACTTGCATCTAATGCCAAGAACAGACGCTATTGTAATGGTAGTTACAGTCACTGCTGTTGTTCTAACACACGACCTTTCAATCGGTGTTTTGATTGGTGTTTTATTAAGTGCTATATTCTTTGCATCGAAAATTTCGAAGGTAGAGGTAATTGGAATACAAGCTCAAGGAAGTCGTAAGAAAGTGTATAAAGTGAAAGGGCAATTATTCTTTGCCTCCGTAACAGATTTTGTAAGCAGCTTTGATTTTAAAGAAGACATCGATGAAATGGAGCTTGATTTAACAGGTACGCACTTATGGGATGATTCCGCTGTTGGAGCGATTGATAAAGTAGTCCTTAAATATAAAGAAAATCAAACGGAAGTAACTGTAGTTGGATTAAATAAAGAAAGCTCAAGCTTGGTGGAAAGACGAGCAGTTTACGATAAGCCTTCAAAAAAAATCGCTAGTCATTAAAAGGGGAGCAGCTGCTCCCTTTTTAACATTTTAAAATGTTAACGTTTCCCATTTTTGTTATAATGGTTGTATATTGAATGTGAGGATGATGGTATGTTTTCCAAAATTCTATTAGCTTCAGATGGATCTGCGCATGCTCAAAGAGCAGCCGATAAAGCAATTGGATTAGCAGAACATAATCGCAATGCGCATGTAATCGTAATTTATGTGATAGACAGTACAAAATCGAAATATGATGTTCTTCATCATCATAATGCCATTGAAATAGACATGAAAAGAAAAGAAAGACTTGAAATGACAGAGCAAAAATTGAAAAAAGCAGGTTTGTCTTACGAAATCATCATTCTTCATGGAGAGCCTGGTCCGGAAATTGTGAAGTTCGCAAATAGCGAAGATGTGGATGTTTGTGTCATTGGAAGTCGAGGACTTAATTCATTACAAGAAATGGTGTTAGGAAGTGTTAGTCATAAGGTAGCAAAACGAGTAAATTGTCCCGTGATGATTGTAAAATAAGAAACGTTGATGATATCATCAACGTTTTTTTATGGAGTTAAGCTTCAGTTCTGTTTCGAAAAACAAAAAATTTCATCAAGAAAAAGCTTGTCGTGGATGATAAAATCATGGCCATTGCTTTGGAAATATTAGATTCGATGAATAGTGGAAAATACATCATCCCAGGTAAATGGAAGACCCACATTAATCCGATGAATACTGCATTGCTAATCCCTAAAGCAATAATGGCTTGTATGATAAATAAAGAAATTTCCCGTGTATCGGTCTTAGCATGATGCCCAAACGTATATTTCGCATTCCAAAAGTAGCTGTTTATAATAGCTAACGTATAAGAAATCGTATTAAACAGTAAAAGCAATCCGGCTTCTTCCGTTGGCCATATCCACAAAAATAAGTTTAGAGAAGCAAGGTCAACGATCGCATTCGTTAGGCCAATAAAACTAAACTGTAAAACTTGGCCACCTGCTTTTTTTGCCATACTTGGTCTCCTTTATCGAACATTTCCGAACCTGTATTATAAAGTATAAGCAATGTAGCTACAACTATTCCGTTACGGCTACATTCCTATCCATAATATAAGACTTATGATTAGTATGGATGCAAGAAAAGATACGGATACATATTGAAAGGCAGACCTATACTGTTGGTTTTGTATCATCGAAACAGCTTCCATACCGAAAGTGGAGAACGTAGTAAACGCTCCACAAAATCCAATTCCACCTAATGCCCAGATTTGAAACGAAATGATACCGTGCTCTAGTAGAAGAAAGAAAGCGGCTAGTATCGCTGAGCCAAGTATATTGACAAGGATGGTTCCATGGAATTGGTGAAAATCGGGTTTATTCCATACTTGGCTTATGGAGAAACGAGCGATTGCTCCTAAGAATCCACCTAATGCTACTAGAAAAATGGTCATGATTCCTCCACCTTTTTTCGTGCTAGTTTAAATCCTAAAAACGCACAGGCAAGACCACCAAATACGCTTATAAAGACATATCCGAAAGCTGTGATCGGATGTGCTTGAAACAGCTGCCATGTGTCGACGGAAAAAGTAGAAAATGTAGTAAAGGACCCTAGGAAACCTGTTCCTATTGCGACACGATAGGGAGCGGAGAGCCGTTGCAACCGGGGATGATTCGATGCAATTGGCAACAAAAAGCAACCCACTAAATTAACTAGTAAGGTTGCAAACGGAAAAAAGGTAGCATTTAAAAAGGTGGAGATTC
Source organism: Radiobacillus deserti (assembly GCF_007301515.1). Taxonomy (GTDB): domain Bacteria; phylum Bacillota; class Bacilli; order Bacillales; family Amphibacillaceae; genus Radiobacillus; species Radiobacillus deserti. Next base: position 2,449,373 of record NZ_CP041666.1, on the reverse strand, counting down.
CAAAACGAGAAAGGGAACCAGCAATTCCACCTAATCCAATAGCTAAATACGTATTTGCATCATGTACTTTTATTGACATGCTGGACACAATCCATATATCTCAAATTTATGATCTTCTACAACAAAGCTATCGAGCTCAGAGCGAATATCATCCATAGGACACGTATGAACCTCTTTGGTGAACCCGCAATCCTTACATATGAAATGATGGTGATGATGCGTGTCACATTTAATCCGGAATTGCTTTTCCCCATTCAATTCTGTAGCCTCTAAAATGCCTAATTCCGAAAAAAGATGGAGATTACGGTAAATGGTATCGTAGCTTATTCCTTTATACGTTGGCTCCATAAAGCTTAATAGATCCTTCGCGGATCGATAACGATCTTCACCTGCGAAATATCCAATCATATCTTCCCGTTTTCCTGTATATTTATAACCGTTTTCTTTCAGTATGTGTAAGGCGTCCTTCACATCCATCGGTATGCTCCTTTCGAAGTATCGTTAGGATTGTAATCTATGATGCCGATAAGATAGCAACTTTCTTAAGAGACTGGTGCATAATAAAATGATAATCGATGTTATAACAATGGTTCCACCCGGTGGAATTTCAAAATAGTATCCTACTATAAGTCCTATTATAACGGATAATTCGCCAAAAAGAACGGAAAATGTAATGGTTTGTTTAAATCCCTTTGCAATCCGAATACTTGCTGCAACCGGTAACGTCATCAAAGCAGAGACGAGTAGAACCCCGACAATTCGGATGGAAGCTGCAATGACTAATGCGGTTAATACGATAAACAAAAAGTGAATTCGTTTGGCATGGATACCAGAAACGACTGCATGTTCTTCATCAAAAGATAATAAAAATAGTTCTTTGTAAAAAAGTGATATTACAACAAGCACAATAATTGTGATGCCAACTATCGACCAAAGGTCACGTTGGCTTACAGCAGCGACCGATCCGAATAAGAAATTAAATAAATCGGTATTAAATCCATTTGCTAAAGAAATGAAAATAACACTTAACCCTACACCACCGGATAGGATAATGGGAATCGCAAGCTCTTGATAGGCTTTATATACTCTTCGTAATTGCTCAATAAAGAGCGAAGCGAGAACGGAAAACCCCATGCCAGAATAAAAAGGGGTTATCAGCGGTGTAGCTAATTTTTTTTCCAATAATAACCCGAAAGCAATACCAGCAAGTGTAACATGTGAAAGAGCATCTGCAATTAAAGATAGTCGTCTTACTACGACGAAAGCACCCAGCAAGGGAGCAATTAATCCAATAAGTAAACCAGTGTAAAACGTGTGACGTAAAAAGTCATATTCTAAAAAATGTTCAATCATACTTGGACTCCTTAAGAATGGTTATGATCCACAATTTGCAAAGAATGTCCGTACAACGCTGACAAGTCTTGATTAGAAAGATTTGCAAACTGTGAGGCATTGCCATGAAAATGTAGTTGCTTGTTTAAGCATACTAAATCTGTGACGTAATCTGTCATCGTTCCGGTATCATGTGTAACAAGTAGTAAGGTGATTTGATGCTCTTTATTCAAACGGTGAAGCATATGGTAAAACTGTTGCACATGCTCTTGGTCTACCCCAACCGTAGGTTCATCTAAAATGAGCAATTCAGGATTATTAACGAGAGCTCGTGCTATAAAGACACGCTGCTGCTGACCTCCAGAGAGATCACCGATGTTTTCATTTAGATATGGACTCATATCAACTTGTGCAATGGCTTCCTCAATTTGTTTATGGTGTGTTTTGTTCAGAAACTTAAAGTATCCAATGGAAGAGGTTAACCCCATGGATACAACCTCCCTTACAGTAGCGGGAAATCCTCTATTAAAGCTATTTGCTTTTTGAGAAACAAATCCAATTTTATTTTTTTCTTTAAACTTTCGAATAGGAGTTTGGAACAGCTCGATAGATCCTTGTTGTGGTTTAAGTAAACCAAGAATTAGTTTTATTAAGGTAGTTTTTCCGCCTCCATTGGGCCCAATTAAGCCCATAAAAGCCCCTTTTGGAATCATAAAGTTAATATCTTCTAAAATAGTTTTGTTTTCATATTGAAAGTGGACATGTTCAAGCTTTACAATTGGTTCTTTCACGTATCCATCTCCTCTCTATTTAGTTACGAGATTTAGTACTTTTAGGTTTTGTCGCATTAAGGAAAAGTAATCTTCTTTTTTTTCTATATCAGATTCTGTTCGAACAGCCAAATTGTGAATATGAGCTGCATGAATTCCCATTTCTGATTGAATCTTTAGCGAAATGGAATCTGAGATATTTTGTTCAAACACCATATAAGATAAATGGTGCTCGTGTGCTTCTTCAATTAGATGGATCAAGTCAGCTTGCGAAGGCTCTGCACTATTATTTACTCCATTTACAGCAAGCTGTTTTATTCCGTAACGTTCCTCCCAGTATCCATATCCTGCATGAGAAACGAGAATCGTTTTATCCTTTTTATTTTTTAATGTAGTACGATACTGCTCATCCAGTTCTATAAGTTCACTTTTAAGAATGTTAAAATTATCTTCTATCTCTTGTTTTCTTTCTGGGATAACGAGGATAAGCTCCTCCTTTAAAATAGAAGCAAGTGTAAGTGCACGTAAAGGATCCAACCAAATATGTGGGTCATGATCTCCATGAGCATGCCCATCATCGAGATGTTCTGAATGGTCTCTTTCCAGAGACTGCTTAAAAAGCTCTTCATGACTTCCGAGCTCTATGAAACGTACATGTTGATCATCTAGCGCATGCGCTACTGATTCTGCAAAGGGCTCAAGCACTTTACCGAAATAAAAGAAAGCATCAGCTTTAGCCAATTCGGTCATTGTTTTGGTTGTGGGCTCGTAAGTGTGAGAATCAGCTCCCGGAGGATAAATCGTTGAAACCTTCACATCATTTCCTCCTAATCGTTCAACGAAATATTGAAGAGGATAAACGGTTGTGTAGATGTGATACGTTTCATCTAGTTTTTCTTCTTCTGCTGTGGAGCATGATATCAATACACATAAAGATAATATGGTAACCAACTTTCTCAAAATTTTTCCTCCTAGTGTGTGAACGAAATATATTATATCGTAATGATTACTGTTTGTACATTGGGACAATTTCGATTTGAATCTCATTGACATCTATACCTTGGGGGGGTACGATGTATGTAGCGATAATAAGGAGTTGGGGAATGATATGGATCACAATGAACATATAGATCTATCCGATAAAAAGCCAATTAAACCCCGTACGGAAGAGGAAAAGCAACAAGTTGTTAACCGTTTAAAGCGTATTGAAGGTCAAGTCAGAGGTATTCAAAAAATGGTGGAAGAAGATCGCTACTGTGTAGACATCCTTGTTCAGATTTCAGCTATTCAAGCAGCCATGAAAAAGGTGGGTCATTCCTTAATGGAAAGACATATGAAACACTGTGTTACACATGCTGTCCACTCTGGAGATGGTGAAGACGCTATTGAAGAATTAATGAAAGTCGTGCAACAATTTTCTAAATAACGAGGACTAAAGGGGCTGGGACATAACTTAAAGGATAAGCTGAAAAGCCGAACAACAGCCTATACTAGCTCCGGAAATATACGTAGACTCCAGCCGCCCGTGGAAAGCGTAGTATATTTCCGGACGGGGTATAGCCACTAATTAAAATTGTTCGGATTTTCATTGCTTCCTTTACTTTTGTCTCAACCTCTATTTATTTGCCTAAATCTAGTATTATCCGTTCCGTTGTATCGTAAACTCGAAACAATGTAAGCATACTCTTGAAAGAGTGTTAATCGCATGGTTTCACTTACCTTTTTCCTTTTAAATATAATGAAGTAAGCGCTTAAATCCGTGCTAAGAAAAAATCATTCCCGTCCCGAACTTTTAGTGATAAACTGATAAGGGTAAAAGGGTAACACATTAAATCACTTGACGATGACTTAGGAGGATATGTGATGGAACAATTGCTTCGGAACTTTTTCTTATTTTTATCTAAAAATAAATTTTTTACTAAATTAGCAAAGAAATACGGTCTCCGTTTCGGCGCTGCAAAATTTGTTGCTGGTGTAACCATACAAGATGCGGCGAATACAATTTCCAATTTAAATAAAAAGGGCATGTCTGTGACGGTTGACCACCTAGGAGAATTCATCGACAGTGAAGAAGAGGCTAGGCAATCCGCGGATGATTGTGTAAAAATGATTGAAAAAATTGCGGAGTTAAATCTTCATTCGCAAGTTTCCTTAAAAATGACTTCTATGGGATTAGATATCTCTGAACAGCTTGTAATGGAGAATATGAGAAAAATCTTAGAGGCTGGAAAAAAGCATGATGTGTTTGTAACGATCGATATGGAAGATTTTGAACGCTGTGGTAAGACACTAGACATATTTAAACGTTTAAAGGATGAGTATGATGGGGTTGGTACTGTTTTACAGTCTTACCTGTATCGAACCGTTGAAGATATAGAAGATTTAAACAAATGGAGCCCTAACCTACGACTTGTGAAAGGTGCTTATAAAGAATCACCAAAGGTAGCGTTTCCAGATAAAAAAGATGTGGATGATAACTATAAAAAAATTATTAAAATGCACTTATTAAATGGTAATTATACGGCAATTGCGACACATGATGATGCAATGATTGAATATACGAAAGAGTTAGAAAAGCAATATGATATTAGTAGAGATCAATTTGAGTTTCAAATGCTTTTTGGTATCCGAAATGAAAGACAAGAGGAGCTTGTGAAAGAAGGTTATAGAATGCGTGTTTACGTACCATACGGGGATGATTGGTACGGTTACTTCATGAGGAGGTTGGCAGAACGCCCAGCAAACGTAGCCTTCGTTTTAAAAGGAATTTTTAAAAAATAAGGATATGAAATGCCGCTGACAAAGGTCGGCGGCATTTTTGACATTGGAATAATAGATTAACCTATTTTGATATAACAAAATGAAGGCTACGACTAAAGTAGGAGAAAGAACCCGACCTTGTCCGGATTCGCTACCGATAATGACATCGTAAACTACAGATACATATTTAAATAAGAAAGAAGGAACCAAGGTGAGGTTTAGAGACTTTCATAAAAACATAAAAATTAGAATTGCGGAATCGTTTATAAGTGGGATGGTCGGTAGTATGGTATTTCCATTTATGGCCATTTACTTAGCCAATCACTTTGGAGCTAAAATAACGGGTCTATTACTTCTTATCAATGTCTTCGTTGGAATCGGTATTAATTTTATTGGTGGCTATTTTGCTGATCAATTCGGTAGAAAAAAAGTAATGTTAACAGCAGAGGTACTTCGTCTATTTGCATTCTTTGTCATGATGGTAAGTAACTCTCCGTGGTTTGAATCTCCTATTCTTACATTTATGATGATGACATTAAATAGTATTTGTTGGGGATTAGCGGGTCCGGCTAACCAAGCAATGTTAATCGATGTCAGTACTCCTGAACAGCGGAAACTGATGTACTCCATTACATATTGGGCAAATAACCTATCATTAGCGATTGGAGGTATTGCTGGTGCGTTTATGTTCCAGCATTATTTATTCCAACTATTTCTAGCCTTAACGGTTATATCAACTGGTGTCGTTATTCTCGTTGCATTTTTTATCGAGGAGAGTTATGCACCTCTTCAAGTAAAATTACGACCAACGGAACACGTAACTAAGCTTTTCTCCAATTATAGAAAAGTGTTGCAGGATCGTCTGTTCGTCTGGTTTGTTCTAGCTAGTATTCTTATTTTGTCCATGGAATTTCAACTGACCAATTATGTGGGAATTCGCCTAAGTGCTGAGATGCCTATTCAGACCTTTTTATTCTGGGATATCGATGGTGTGAAGATGATGGGCTTTTTACGTAGTGAAAATACGATTCTAGTAGCTGTCCTGGCGTTATTTGTTAGTTCTATCGTCAGTCGTTTTAGAGATCGCTATGTTCTAGTTTGGAGCTGCTTCACGTTTACAATTGGGTATGGATTCATTGCTTATTCGAATCATGTTTGGGTATTAACAATCATGATGGTGCTGTTGACGGTAGGAGAAGTCTTCCGTGTACCTGTTGAACAAGGTTATATGGCCGCTATTCCACCAGATGATGCAAGAAGCTCTTACATGGCATTCAACGGGTTAAAATACAATTTGTCAATGCTCATTGCTTCCGTTACCGTAACACTAGGTTCTTTTCTTCCGTCCATTGTGATGGCCATCGGGATTACATCGTTAGGCCTGATAGGTACCATTATCTACTTTGTGATATCTCCTGGACTGGATAAACGAAAATCAGACCATACGCTTAAACAAGCTAGTTGAAGGACACGTGCTGTGTCCTTTTTTGTATGCAAGATAGCATCCGAACAGGCGAACTGGACGCTTTTTTGTTAAAATTATGTTAATATAAGTAAAGGATGAAGGAGGGGACTAGATGAGTTATACATTTTATTGGTATCCTAAATGTGGAACTTGCGTAAAAGCAAAAAAATGGTTAGACGAGCATGGTAAAGCATATGAAGCTGTACATATTGTGGAAAATCCACCTTCTGCGGAAGATTTGAAAAATCTAATCGAGAAAAGTGGTTTACCTATAAAAAAATTCTTCAATACAAGTGGGAGAAAGTATAAAGAGCTTGGATTGAAGGACAAGCTGCCTAATGCTTCAGAACAAGAAATGATTGATTGGTTAGCATCTGATGGTATGCTCATCAAACGACCTATTCTGACCGATGGAAAAAAGGTAACGGTTGGCTTTAAACAAGAACAATATGAGGAAACCTGGGCTTAAGGAGGAGTAAATAATGAGTTTACCAAATGATTTAAGATATTCCGAAGAACATGAGTGGTTAAAGGTAGAGGGCAACAAAGTTATAGTAGGCATTACCGATCACGCCCAATCTGAGCTTGGCGACATCGTGTTTGTTGAACTACCTGAGGTTGGTGATGAGATTGAAGCAGACGCACCATTCGGTAGTGTTGAATCCGTGAAAACAGTATCCGAGCTATACGCTCCAATTGCAGGTAAAATATTGGAAGTGAATGAAGAACTAGAGGACAATCCGGAATTTGTGAATGAATCACCATATGAAAAAGCTTGGATGATTGTCATTGAGGCGACGAATATTGCTGATGTAGAAAAGCTAATGACGGCAGAGCAATATAAAAACATGCTGGAGGAAGCGGAATAATCCACTTCTCTGAGCATGATTTGAATTATTGTCAATACAATAGGTAATACATACTAATATCCCTTGTTGCAAGCGTAACAAGGGATTGTTAGTATAAAGCTCAATTACGAGGAGTGCAGGTGGTCGCGATGTCTGATTTGGAAAAGGTAATCATTGTGGAAGGACGCTCAGATAAGAAGCAAATTGAAAAAATCATCGATGAACATGTAGAAATCGTTTGTACCAATGGAACCATAGGGGTAGGACGGTTAGAAGAGTTACTGGAAGAATATGATTTAGACAATAAGGATGTTTTTATTCTGGTGGACGAAGATCGTGCAGGTTTAAAGCTTCGGAAACAACTTGCGATAGAACTGCCACATGCCATACATATCCATATAGATAAAGCTTATCGAGAAGTAGCGGCTACGCCAGAAGCAGAATTGGCAACTGCGCTGCTTGGTAAAAGAATTACCGTAAATCCAATTTTTCTGACATAATGGAGGCACTATGAAACCGATAAAAACAGAAGAGCAGCTACAGGAAGGTCTTTTATTCTTGTTTATTCATACCCCGTTTTGTGGGACGTGTAAGGTTGGACGAACAATGCTTGTAGCGATTGAACAGATGTGGAACGATAATCTATTCTATGAGATGAATGCAGCTATTTTCCCAGCATATATGCAACAAAATAAAATAGAGAGCGTTCCATGTCTTCTTATTTTAAAAGATGGAGAAATTAAAGATAAGATCTATGCATTTCGCTCTGTGCAGTACCTTTACCAACAGATTTTTTATTATAAGAATATGGATGTTTCTTCTTAACCGCTGTTTTCCATCCATTTTCCGACTGCTTCTACAATGGAAAAGAAAGAAGCTTTGTCATCAAAGCTTTCGACCCAATCTCCTTTTTGATCAATAAGGACGGTCGTAGGTACCCCTTTACATTGATATAAATCATAAACGTCGCGATTATTGTCTCGTAAAGTTGGTTGTGTTAGAAATTTCTGTGCAAATTTTTCCCCGTCACGGACAGACCTCTCTCGTCCAGGAACATTGATGGTGATCATGTTCACTTTGTCCTGGTCCATCGATTGAAATAACGCCTCTTTTTTTGGTAAGTCCTGGGCGCAATCGGGACACCAAGATACCCAAAAGGTTATCACTATTAATTTTCCCCTCTCTTTTGATAAATCAAAATATCCGGTGCCATCCATAAAGGGTAGTGTGAATTGTGGTGCTTTCATAGTCGATGTCTCTCCTCTTCATAAGACGTTTTTGGATTTTTTTATTGACAGTTCATTCTAGGCCATGCTAAAATCCAATCTATCATTAAAAAGTTTATAACAAGTAACAATCTCTTATCAAGAGAGGTGGAGGGGCTGGCCCTGTGAAACCCGGCAACCGTCAAACTTCGGTTTGAAATGGTGCCAATTCCTGCAAAGCAGATTGCTTTGGCAGATGAGAGAGCAGACAACGACTTCATGCGTCTTTCTGTTCTCTTGAACAGAAAGACGCTTTTTGATGTGAAACTAAAAGCAGAGGGGGTTACATCATGATATCCATCAAAGACTTAACGAAAGTTTTCCCATCAAATAAAGAGAGTTTAACAGCAGTGGACCATTTGAACTTGGATATAGCGAAGGGGGAAATATTCGGAGTTATTGGATACAGTGGTGCCGGGAAAAGTACGTTTATCCGATTACTCAATCGTTTAGAAAATCCAACAAGTGGATCTATTGAGATAGAAGACAAGGATATTACATCCTTGTCTAAGAAAGAATTACGAACAACTAGGCAAGAAATTGGAATGATTTTTCAACACTTTAATTTACTGTGGTCGCGTACGGTACGAGACAATATCGGGTTCCCATTGGAAATAGCAGGAGTCCCATCACAAGAGAGAAAGCAGCGTGTCGATGAACTGATTCGCTTAGTTGGACTTACTGGTCGTGAAAATGCTTACCCATCCCAATTAAGTGGGGGGCAAAAGCAGCGTGTGGGCATAGCGAGAGCACTTGCAAATAATCCAAAAGTTCTGTTATGTGACGAAGCGACATCTGCACTAGATCCAGAAACAACGGATTCGATTCTTCAATTACTTGTAGATATTAATGAGAAGCTGGGACTTACCATTATCCTCATTACACATGAAATGCATGTCATCCGCAAAATTTGTCATCGGGTTGCCGTGATGGAAAAAGGACAGATTGTAGAGCAAGGAGACGTGTTAGATATTTTCCTTCACCCCCAACAGACCGTAACAAAACGCTTTGTTGAGCAAGTGATGAGTGATAATAGTCAATCAGAATCGCTTAATTGGTTACATGAACATTATGATGTGAACAAGATCATTAGGTTGAAATTTGTAGGTGAAACGGCAAACCATGCTCTGATTAGTCAAGTAGCAAAACGGTTTGATGTGGAAATCAACATATTGCATGGGAAGGTTACCCAAACGCAAAAAGGTGCTTATGGAACATTATATGTACATTTAGAGGGGCCAGATCATGACGTGCAACAAGCATTGGAGTTCATCCGGTCTACCTCAGTAGAAGTGGAGGTGGGAATCCATGTTTGAGCAACTGTTTCCTAACGTAAATTTAGAGGATATGTGGACAGCGACAGGTGAAACGTTTTACATGACATTAATCTCCTTAGTTGGAACCTTTATTTTAGGAACAATTCTCGGTCTGTTATTATTTTTGACCTCTAAGGGAAATGTGTGGGAAAGTAAAACTTTAAATTTTATTGTAGCGACCATTGTGAATGTCACGAGGGCCATCCCATTTATTATTTTAATTCTACTTCTATTCCCATTTACTGATTTTTTAATGGGAACGATACGAGGGCCTAATGCAGCATTACCAGCTCTTATTATTGGTTCTGCACCGTTCTATGGACGGTTAGTCGAAATCGCGCTAAAAGAAGTGGATAAAGGAGTCCTTGAGGCTGCAAAGGCAATGGGTGCAAAGACATCCACTGTTATTTTCAAAGTACTGTTACCAGAATCATTACCAGCTTTAGTCTCAGGTATAACGGTGACAGCAATTGCGTTAATTGGTTACACTGCGATCGCTGGAGTTATCGGTGCAGGCGGCTTGGGTGACTATGCATACTATTATGGTTTCCAACGCTGGGATTTTGATGTTGTGTTGTTCTGTACCGTGTTAATTGTATTAATCGTGTTTTTATTTCAGTTTATAGGAGACTATATATCCAACAAGCTAGACAAACGTTAAAATTAATGGATTTCCATTAATCATATAAAAAAACAAATAAAAGGGGAGTACACAAATGAAAAAATATCTTTTATTACTTGCTACTGCATTTTTAGTTGCACTATTAGCAGCTTGTGGAAATGATGAAGGATCAGAAAATAATGCGAGCTCAGATGAAGGTTCTGAAGAAAGCAAAGAAATTGTAATTGGAGCATCTAGTGTTCCACATGCGGAAATCTTAGAAAAAGCAAAACCACTTCTTGAAGAAAAAGGCATTACATTAAAAATCGAAGAATACCAAGACTATATCTTACCTAATAAAGATTTAGACAATGGCACATTAGATGCAAACTACTTTCAACATCCGCCATACCTAAAGGCACAGGAAGAAGAATTTGGTTATGATTTCGTAAACCTTGGTGGCGTTCACGTAGAACCTATGGCGATTTACTCTAAGAACATTAAGAGTGTAGATGATATTAAAGAAGGTACTGAAGTTATTATTAGTAGATCTGAACCTGACCATGGAAGAATTCTTTCATTATTTGAAGCAGCCGGATTAATTACATTAAAAGAAGGCGTAGATAAAGCAAGTGCAACACTGGATGATATCGCAGAAAATCCTAAAAATCTAAAATTCTTACCAGATGCAAACGCAGAATTATTACCACAAATGTATGAGAAAGAAGAAGATGCACTTGTGGCCATCAATGGAAACTATGCGATTGAAGCTGGACTATCTCCAGTTGATGATTCTGTTTTCCATGAAGGGGAAGATACACCATTCCCGAACGTTATCGTTGCTCGCGCTGAGGACAAAGATAGCGAAGCATTGAAAACATTGGTAGAAGTATTACAGTCAGAAGAAATTCAAACATTTATTGAAGATGAATACCAAGGAGAGATTGTACCAGCACCTACTCCTGGCGAGTAATCAACAAGAAATCAAAGAAACAGCTCTTAATTCTACAAAGAATAGAGCTGTTTCTTTTTGTTTGTACGACAGCCTTCCACATCGATTGTCAGATGTTTTAACAAGTTTTGTTACGGGTAAATAATTGGTGTACACTAAATAGTGAAAATAAAGGAAAGGATGGATTTATTATTAGTGACACCGGTTTGGACTTAACTTATACTTCAGAAATGGAAAAAGCGATGCATCAAGCACATGGCATGGGATATACGGAGTATGCATCTGATATTGATAAGATGATTGAGGTCGAGAAAAAAAGAGAGTTAAGTCATCAAAAGAACCATCAAATGATTGCAGAATTAAATAAACAAATCCATAAATAAATTAATTATAGTTATTATAAATAAAAACCCTGTTCCACATATTGGAGCAGGGTTTTTATGGATGTGAAAAAGGAATAAGGTGAAAATAAAGAAAATGCGATTTATGTTAACATATATTATATAGAAGGAACTAGGTGTTTTTTAATGAATGGGTGTATAAAAATTGTCGATATGGGTAGGGATATCGACGGCTAATTGTTGATAATATAGATTCGAAATGATATAAGATTGTAATGAGAATAAAGTGAGAATGGAACATTTAATCCATGTCTACAAATTTATTTAAAATAAAAGGTTAACTGGAGGTATTTGGTATGGCAGGATCAACTTTAGAAATTAAAGATCTTCACGTTTCAATTGAAGACAAGGAAATTTTAAAAGGGGTTAACTTAACGATCAAAGGTGGAGAATTCCACGCGGTAATGGGACCAAATGGTACAGGTAAATCAACATTAGCTTCTGCTATTATGGGTCATCCGAAATATGAAATCACACAAGGTTCTATTCTAATGGACGGTAAAGACGTTTTAGAGATGGAAGTAGATGAAAGAGCACAAGCTGGATTATTCCTTGCGATGCAATATCCAAGTGAAATTAGTGGTGTAACAAACTCTGACTTCTTGCGTTCTTCTATTAACGCACATCGTGAAGAAGGAGACGAAATTCCATTGATGAAGTTCATTAAAGAAATGGATGAAACAATGGATTATTTGGATATGGACAAGAACATGGCCCAACGCTATTTGAACGAAGGATTCTCTGGTGGAGAAAAGAAACGTAACGAAATTCTTCAACTTATGATGATTAAGCCAGCAATTGCGATTTTAGATGAGATTGACTCAGGGTTAGATATTGATGCGCTTAAAGTCGTTTCCAAAGGTATCAACAAAATGCGTAATGACGAGTTCGGATGTCTTATGATTACGCACTACCAACGTCTATTGAACTATATCACTCCGGACAAAGTACACGTTATGATGCAAGGCCGCGTAGTAAAATCTGGTGGACCAGAGCTTGCTCAGCGTCTTGAAGCGGAAGGATATGACTGGATTAAACAAGAGCTTGGTATTACAGACGAAGAAACCGTTGAACAAAACGCGTAATAGTTAGGAGGGATAGAATGACTGTGGAAACAAAATTACCTTATGAAAAAGACTATGTAAGTCAGTTCTCCGATAAGCACAATGAACCGGAATGGTTTAAGTCTTTGCGTCTTCAAGCACTAGAGATGGCGGATCGCTTAGACATGCCGAAACCGGATAAAACAAACATCACGAAATGGAATTTTAGCCAATTTAAACACGAGTCTGAAGGAAAAGAGCTTACCTCACTGGAGGAACTACCTGAGGAAGTGAAAGTGTTTATTGACTTAGAAAAAGAACATAAAAACCTTGTACTACAACGCAACCATTCTGTTGCTTACAAGTCTCTTGATCCTGCTTTGAAAGAAAAAGGGGTTATTTTAACAGACATCTTTACTGCTATTCAAGAGCACAGTGATTTGGTACAACGCTACTTCATGAAGGATGCTGTTTCGGTTGATGAGCATAAATTAACGGCGCTTCATGCTGCATTGTTAAATGGTGGAGTATTCGTTTATGTACCTAAAAACGTAGTAGTAGAAGAACCACTCCAATCCATTTTTTGGCAGGAAGATAAGGACGCATCTTTATTTAACCACGTAATCGTAGTAGCGGATGAAAATAGCTCGGTTACTTATGTAGAAAACTATGTGTCTACGAGTGAAGATGCAGAAACCGTTGCAAATATCGTGACGGAAGTTATTGCACATGATAATGCACAGGTTTCCTTTGGTGCGGTAGACAATTTAAGTGCTGGAACGACAGCATATGTGAATCGCCGTGGAATTGCGTATCGAGATGCTGCTATCGAATGGGCACTAGGTCAAATGAACGACGGTAATACGGTGTCCGAAAATGTAACGAACTTAATTGGAGACAATTCTCGTTCAAACGCAAAAACTGTAACTGTTGGACGTGGAAAGCAAACGCAAAACTTTACGGCTAAAATTGTTCATTTTGGCTTAAACTCGGATGGTTTCATCCTTCAACATGGTGTAATGAAAGATCAAGCTTCTTCTGTATTTAACGGAATTGGTAAAATTGAGCACGGAGCTTCTAAGTCCAATGCAGAACAAGAATCACGCGTACTTATGTTAAGTAAGGATGCGCGTGGAGATGCCAACCCAATCCTGTTAATCGATGAAGATGATGTTACAGCAGGTCACGCTGCTTCTGTAGGACGCGTTGATCCGATTCAATTATATTATTTAATGAGTCGTGGTATTCCGAAAAAAGAAGCAGAGCGCTTAATTATACATGGATTCCTAGCTCCAGTAGTAAATCAAATGCCTATTGAAGCGGTGAAGGAGCAATTAACAGAAGTGATTGAAAGGAAAGTGTACTAATGGACTTTCACGCCATTAGAGAACAGTTCCCTATTCTGAATCAGGAAGTAAATGGACATCCACTTGTGTACTTAGATTCTGCAGCAACCTCGCAAAAACCAGTTTCTGTTATAGAAGCGGTTGAGAAGTACTACAAGCAGAACAATTCTAATGTTCACCGTGGCGTCCATACCCTTGGAAATCGTGCTACCGATCAATATGAAGGCGCCCGCGAAAAGGTTCGAAACTTTATTAACGCGGCTAGTACAAAAGAGATTATCTTCACTAGAGGGACAACAACCTCCATTAATACGGTTGCTTATAGCTATGCCAGAGCTAATTTATCTGAAGGTGATGAGATTGTCATCACTTATATGGAGCATCATAGTAACATTATCCCTTGGCAACAAGCGGCAAAGGCAACAGGGGCAACCTTAAAATATATTCCTTTACAGGAAGATGGATCCATCGGACTTCAAGATGTTCGCGAAGCGATAACGCCTAACACGAAAATAGTATCGATGATGCATGTCTCTAATGTGTTAGGTTCGGTAAATCCAATTAAAGATGTTGCAGCTATTGCACACGAGAACGGCGCAATTATGGTCGTGGACGGTGCACAAAGTGTTCCACACATGAAAGTGGATGTTCAAGAATTGGATTGCGATTTTTATGCGTTCTCTGGACATAAAATGTGTGGTCCTACTGGGATCGGAGTTCTTTATGGAAAGCAACATTTGCTAGAAGAAATGGAGCCGGTTGAATTTGGCGGTGAAATGATTGATTTTGTACATTTATACGAGTCAACTTGGAAAGAATTACCGTGGAAATTTGAAGGTGGAACTCCGATTATTGCAGGAGCAATTGGCCTAGGTGCTGCTATTGATTTCTTGACTGAGATCGGTTTGGATAACATTTACGAACATGAAACACGTTTAGCTGAATATGCCATGAAGCAACTACGTGAAATGGAAGGAATCACCATATACGGTCCAGAAAAAAGAGCTGGACTTGTAACCTTCAACTTAGCGGATGTTCATCCACACGATACAGCAACTGTATTAGATGCAGAAGGAATCGCAGTTCGAGCTGGTCACCATTGTGCACAGCCATTGATGAAATGGTTAGATGTAACAGCGACCGCACGTGCTAGCTTTTATTTATATAACACAGAGCATGATGTGGATCGTCTTGTTGAAGGACTGAAGAAAACAAAGGAGTATTTCGGTGATGTCATTTGATAACCTAGATACACTCTACCGTCAAGTCATTATGGATCATTATAAGAATCCACGTAATCGAGGAACGCTAGATAATGAATCATTAACAATTGATATGAATAATCCAACCTGTGGAGATCGTATCCAGCTTCATCTTCAAGTAGAGGATGGAGTGGTAGAAAATGCTAAATTTGAAGGGGAAGGCTGCTCTATTAGTATGTCTTCTGCATCGATGATGACACAAGCGATTAAAGGAAAGAGTGTAGAATCAGCATTGAAGATGTCTAGTTTGTTTTCAGATATGATGCTTGGAAAAGACATTGACCCAGGGGATTTGGATTTAGGAGATATTGAAGCATTACAAGGTGTTTCAAAATTTCCAGCAAGAATTAAGTGTGCGACCCTTGCGTGGAAGGCGATGGAAAAAGGCGTCGATAACGAACAGTAGTTAGATTCGTGCTATAATGAAGGAGTATAACCTACAAGGAGGTTTTATGAATGGCCAAAAAAGCACCAGAGATAGGTGAATATAAATATGGTTTCCGTGATCGAGACATATCGATTTTCCGTACGGAACGAGGATTAACAAAGGCTGTTGTGGAACAAATTTCAAAAATGAAAGAAGAACCACAATGGATGCTAGATTACCGATTAAAAGCGCTTGAACAATTTTATAAAAAACCAATGCCACAATGGGGTGGCGATTTATCAGAACTTGATTTCGATGAAATTACGTATTATGTAAAACCATCTGAACGCTCTGAGCGTTCTTGGGATGAAGTGCCAGATGAAATCAAGAACACTTTTGATAAATTAGGGATTCCAGAAGCAGAACAAAAATACCTTGCTGGTGTATCTGCACAATATGAATCTGAGGTTGTTTACCACAACTTAAAAGAAGACTTAGAAGAAATGGGAATTGTCTTCAAGGATACAGATACAGCTCTTAAAGAAAACGAAGACCTTTTCAAAGAATACTTTGGTAAGGTTATCCCATCTTCTGATAACAAATTCGCTGCACTAAACTCTGCCGTTTGGTCTGGTGGATCATTTATTTACGTACCTAAAGGTGTAAAAACAGACACACCTCTACAAGCTTATTTCCGTATTAACTCTGAGAATATGGGACAGTTCGAACGTACGCTTATTATCGTAGATGAAGGAGCTTCTGTTCACTATGTAGAAGGTTGTACAGCTCCAGTTTATACAACCAACTCCCTTCATAGTGCGGTAGTTGAAATCTTTGTTAAAAAAGATGCCTATTGCCGATACACGACGATTCAAAACTGGGCGAACAACGTCTATAATCTTGTAACGAAACGTGCTATTTGTGATGAGAATGCAACGATGGAATGGATTGACGGAAACATCGGTTCCAAATTAACGATGAAATATCCAGCTGTCATTCTTAAAGGAGAAGGTGCTCGTGGTATGACTCTTTCTATTGCATTAGCTGGGAAAGGTCAACACCAGGATGCCGGAGCGAAAATGCACCATTTAGCACCGAATACGTCTTCTACCATCGTGTCTAAGTCTATTTCTAAACAAGGTGGAAAAGTAACATACCGCGGTATCGTTCATTTTGGACGTAAAGCGGACGGTGCTCGTGCAAACATTGAGTGTGATACACTCATTATGGATAACAAATCGACTTCTGATACGATTCCTTACAATGAAATCTTTAATGAAAACATTTCATTGGAGCACGAAGCAAAAGTATCTAAAGTTTCAGAAGAGCAGCTGTTCTACCTTATGAGTAGAGGTATTTCTGAAGAAGAAGCAACAGAAATGATTGTAATGGGCTTCATCGAACCATTTACAAAAGAGCTACCGATGGAATATGCGGTAGAAATGAACCGTCTAATCAAGTTCGAGATGGAAGGCTCTATCGGATAACTTATGAAAAACCCTTGTATATCAAGGGTTTTTCTTTTGTTTTGTACGTGCCAAGTTTTTTGTTATCTGGTGTGTAAGCAAGGGGAAACCCTTGCTTTTTTTGATTTAAAAAGTTGTTCTATATAAAATAAGTGTTATTAAGCAATAATCTTATTTAGGAATTATGGATTTACATGGTAAAATTTATAAAGGGGTGAGGGGTATGAGTGAAATAGATATTGCGATGATTATATATTTTATTTTTATGATTGTAGCGACACTTGTAAGTTTTACGTATGGTTCTACCATGATTAGAAAAACGGGATTGTTTTTTCCACAAGTCTTAATTGCAGGAGCTATTAACTTAGCAGTAGGTGTATTTGCAATTATAGGATGGTTATTCTTCGCTTGGGGGCGAAATGAATTTTTATTTATGGGAGGATTAGTTTTAGGTATCGGGTTATTAGTTACTGGGGAAGTCGTTTTGGTTATAACCTTCATTTTAAAACGAAAAAAATGGATTCAAATTCACCATGACACCTTTAATTCATAGACTGGTGTTACTTAATTAACGGATGCATTACATTTAGTAGCCCCCCTTAAAAGGAGGAAATCCCATGAGTGTTTAAGGTAGGGCTTCGCGGTTGATATTTATGCCATTTTAACCACCATCAGTATAGATCATTGAAAAGCATTACTCTTTTTTCGATTTCGAGTACCAAATACCCTTTAGTAGCATATGGAGGAACTTGGCGGTACAATAAGACATAGACGAATTGTAGTTTGGATGTGAATGGTTTTGATATTTATTTTAGCATTATTGATTGGATTTTTATCTGCCTTCGTTGGCAGTTTGGTCGGTTTAGGCGGTGGAACAATATTGATTCCCTGCTTACTCTTACTTAATCAATATGTAGAAGCATTTGACTGGGCGACTCCACAGGCAGTTGTCGGATTGTCTCTTCTTGTGATGGTGTTTACAGCAGCTTCCTCTAGCTTCTCATACATAAGAAATAAACGAGTAGATTTAAAAAGTGGTTTCCTTTTCTTAGCTGGAATTGTGCCAGGTGGGATTTTAGGTGCTTGGATTAATCAGTTTTTTGAAGAAGATAACTTTGCTCTTTATTTTGGTATTTTAATGTTTATCATGTTCGGGCTTATGTCCTTAAAGAAAAAAGAACGAAATGTACGAATAAACGAACACTCCCGCTGGTATATTCATAGCAAGATGGAGTTAGGGGGCAAATCATATAGCTATTCCTATGCATGGCTAGTCGCTATTTTGCTTACGTTCTTCGTCGGTGCCCTTTCCGGTGCATTTGGAATTGGTGGGGGATCCATGCTAGTACCTGCTATGATTTTGTTATTTGGTTTCCCATCACACGTGGCAACAGCAACTTCCATGTTTCTCATCTTATTTTTAAGTATTGGAAGTACAGTCGCACATGGCACGATGGGACATATACCGTGGCATTATGTAGCCTTCTTTATCCCCGGTTCATTGCTCGGAGGACTAACCGGAGCATTTGTGAATCAAAGAATGAAGGGACAAACCATTGAATTTATTTTACGCATTATTTTACTATTAATAGGAATTCGTCTGATCTGGCAAGCCATTGGTTAAGGAGTCGTTGCTTATAATGGAAGAAAAAATTTTTTTGTATTACACGAACGATTTACATAGCCACTTTGATAATTGGCCAAAGATTATACATTACCTAAACAAGCAGAAGGCAGTGCGAGAACGAGAGAATCAATCCTATTGGTTGTTTGATATAGGGGACCATATGGATCGCTCTGCACCTATTTCGGAAGCTCTTCTTGGAAAAGGAAATGTGGAGTTATTAAATCAAGCCGACTATCACTTTGCAACAATCGGAAATAATGAAGGCATTACATTAGACTATCAGCAGTTAGTTCATTTATATGAGAATGCGCAGTTTGAAGTGTTATGTGCCAATTTGAAAAGCAAGAATGAGAAGAAACCAGATTGGTTACAAGCTGTAAAAACAGTACAAACGAAAATGGGTACAAAGATTAGTATTATTGGTTTAACAGCACCTTACACGAATTTTTATAACTTATTAGGTTGGGATATTCAATCCCCATACGACACGTTGGAAGAATGGATTCCAATGTTGAAACAGAAATCCGATATTATTGTACTCATGTCCCATCTTGGTTTGAATGAAGACGAAGAAATAGCAAGAAGATTTCCGGAAATTGATGTGATTATGGGGGGGCACACCCACCATCTGTTAAAGAACGGTGAAATGCATCGAAACACGTTATTAACGGCGGCAGGAAAGCATGGGTATTATGTGGGGGAGGTTTACCTGAACTGGGATCACACTACGAAAACAGTAATACAAAAAGAAGCATATGCTTATCCTATTCATGATATAGAGGAAGATACGGAAGCTAGAAACGCTATCCAACGACTAGATCAACAAGCAGCGAATCTGTTAGAGAAAGAAATCGTTCGATTATCGAAATCTCTAAGAGTGGACTGGTATAAAGAAACGGAACTCATGACACATTTTGTACAAACCCTTCAGACATGGACAAAGGCAGATTTAGCATTTCTTAATGCTGGGACATTGATGGATGGGCTGGAAGAAGGACCTGTTACTTATGGAGATGTCCACCGAATCTGTCCACATCCTATGAACCCATGTGTCGTCACACTCAAAGGAAACGAGATTGTTGAAGTAATTCGTGGAGCACTAACAAAGCCTTTTATGGATTTTGAGTTAAAAGGCCTAGGGTTTCGAGGCAAAGTGTTAGGGCGAATGGTGTTCACCGGAATACAAGTTGATACCGAGGTACTAGATAGTGGAGATGAACATGTGATAGATGTAACGATAAATGGAAAACCGTTGGATAAGGAGAAAAATTACCGAGTGGCAACTGCAGATACATTTACATTTGGAAAGCTATTACCTGAGGTAGCAAGATCGGAAGATAAACATTATTACTTACCAGAACTATTACGAGATTTGTTAGTGGTATGTTTAAAGGACCACTATAGAAATTCATAGTCACATCCTTCTCTTTTCCCCATATATTGAAAAGAGAAGGGAGTTGATGGAAAATTGTTTTCTGTAAAACCGATTTTCATTGAAGGCGTTCCTTTCACAGCTATAAGAGTAGAGATTCCTCAAACGAACCTTTTAGTTGTGTCAAATGATGTAGGGTACATTATGTGTGGAGCTTTAGATGTTGATTTATTAAATGAGCATCTTGCTGATCGTAAAATCATTGCGGCACGTGCGCGGGGTGTCAAAACGATTGATGAGCTATTGGAAGCTCCTTTAGATAAAGTAACATTAGAAGCAGAGAATAAAGGTTGGAAACCTGGTATGATTGGAAAAGACGCACTATTAAGAATTGCGGACAATAAGAAATAAAGTGGAAGTAATCAGAGCTATCTTTTCATGAAGGATAGCTCTTTTGTATCTCATTATATCGAGTTAAGAATTAAGATAGATAATTTAGTCATTTTCTGGTACTATAGAGTGAAAGATGTCGAATGATGGTAGTAGTTAGGAGAAAGATATGAGACTAGTAGCCACGAGAACAATCGAACCAGGCACAATGCTTGCGAAGCCGATTTACACGGATAAACGTAAAGTATTAATTCAAAAAGACGTGAAGTTAACGAATAATATGCTTAAACGATTGTTACAATTAGGAATTACATACGTATATATACATGACCCGTTTACTGAGGATATAATGGTTAGCTCTGCGATATCGGACGAGCTTCGTTTGGATGCTGTACATACAATAAAAAAATCCTTTACTCAATTCCAAAAGGAAGGATTTGTAGATGGTTCCTACTTGTTTGAAGAAACTGGTAAACAGATGGCTGGAATGGTGCAGGATTTATTAAAGGAAATCGAGGCTAAAGATGAAGTTCTTTCTATATTATCTGATATATTAATTACAGATGATTACGTTTTTTCTCATTCTCTTAATGTGACCATTTATACGCTAGCGCTTGCTAAAGAATTAGGCTTTTCACAAAAAAAGCTTGAAGAAATTGGTTTAGGAGCTATGTTGCATGATGTAGGAAAAATGTTCATTCCTGAGGAGATCTTACAAAAGGAAGAGAAGCTAACCGATTATGAGTTTGAAGTTATCAAGTACCACACCGAAGAAGGCTTTAACTTTTTAAGAAAAGCTAAAAATATTCCGCTCATTACTGCACATTGTGCTTACCAGCACCACGAGCGATTAAATGGAAGTGGTTATCCACGTGGTCTTGTAAATAATGAGATTCATGAATATGCCAAGATTATCGGGGTTGCGGATGTGTTTGATGCCGTCACGAGCAACCGAGTATATCGCGATGCTATGTTGCCGCACCAAGGCTTAGAAATATTGTATGCTGGAGTTGGGGAGCTGTTTGACAAACATATGGTAGAAGCATTTCGTAAAAGTATAGCAGTATATCCGAACGGGTTAACCGTACAGCTGAATGACGGAAGAGTCGGAGTCGTCGTGAATCAGAACCCAAATGTTCCGGACAGACCTGCTATTCGCATCATTGAAGAACGTGAGGAACGGCTAAGCAAGCCTTATGAAATTGATTTGTTAAAGGAATTAAATATTGTTATTACATCTTGTGATACAACCTTCCCAAAATCAAAGCAAAATTAAAAAACGAAATCATTCTAAGCCCTCTTTAAGACGCATATCTTGTCTCGAAGGGGGTATTTTGTATGCGCAGAAATTTTAGGTTCAAAAAAAGAAGATTATCTCCGCCTCCAGTTAAAAATATTTGGATGATTACGTTTATCGTGTTCCTATTTTTTACACTTAGTAGTTTTCTCATTGTGAATAAAGGGATAAAGCCAATATTTTTAGAAATCGCTGACACAAAAACAAAGGCATTAGCAAATTATGCAATGGGAATCGCCATTAATAAACGGTTAAATGATGATTTAAATCTAGGCGAATATTTAGAAATTAATACCGATGAAAATGGGAATGTCGTTAGCTATCAAATGAATACTGCTGTTGAAAATAGAGTACAACGCAATATTCAAAATCGGGTAGAGAACTATCTTAAGTTATTAGAAGAAGGAAAGGTAATTGGAAAAGAAGAACTACCGTTAGATGTGGAAGTGGATCCAGAGTCCGACAAAGAACAAAATATGGAGTCGGTACAAGGTGATCCAACGCTCGTGCAAATTCCATTAGGGGTCATTACGGGAATTCCGCTTTTATCTAACTTCGGTCCGAAAATTCCAGTCGACATTCGATTTATCGGATTTGTTAGTACGGAAATGAAAACACGGATCGAAGGGATAAATATTAATAACCTATATTATGAGTCGGAAGTGTATATTAAGGTTGAACTGGAAACCATTATTCCGTTTGGGACAGATTCCGTCGTAGTGGAACAAACCATTCCAGTCGGTCGTGGTGGTGTCATGGGGGATGTCCCAGAGTATTATAATTCTGGTGGAGGAAATGGAGATTTATCTATCCCAATGGATCCGTTGCAATAAGAGGGTATTCCCTGTATAATATAATAGGAAAAATGAATAAACCTTATCAGATCGGTGAGGTAGAGGCGCGAATAGCAAGAGTATATCGTGGGAGGATGACAACGAAGAACACGATGGAAAGGGTTATTTGCCGAAGTATAAGCTCATGTCTAAGTGCTTATATTGGTATTTACTTCGAATAGGGGAAATACTGTCATGGCTAACATGAAGAGCTACTGATCGAGATGGATAATAACATATGTGCTTCAAAAGGCAGAGGTAGGTTATTTTCTATCCCTGCCTTTTTTCTATATTTAGCCAATCAACCTCCCATCTTAAAGGACTATTCATCATGAATTACATCAACATATATCAGACGACGTCTGAAATAGGAGGTTTAATTGGAATATGGAAGGAACAATTTATTCTTTAATCCCAGCAATTATTATGCTGGTTCTGGTGTTGTTAACAAGAAAAGTTTTAGTTTCTTTAGGTATCGGAATTATTGTTGGCGCATTTATTATTCACGAAGGACAAGTAGGAGGATCATTAAAGGAAATATGGTCCATTTTTTACGAAATCTTTTACGCAGATGGAGGCTGGCAGAAAGGAAATATTTATATGCTAGTTTTTCTTCTCCTATTAGGTGTTACAACTTCCTTTATGACCGCATCAGGTGGAAGTAAAGCTTTTGGAGAATGGGCAATGAACAAGGTGCATAGTAGAACAGGGGCACAAGCTGTACCAGCGTTTTTAGGAATTATTATTTTCATCGATGATTATTTTAACAGTCTTGCGGTAGGACAGATTGCACGACCTGTAACCGATCGCCATAAAGTATCACGTGCCAAACTTGCGTATTTTATTGATTCGACATCAGCACCTGTTACCGTTATTTCACCAATCTCGAGTTGGGGTGCTTATATTATTGGCACAATAGGGACGATTTTAGCAACGAATAGCATTACAGACTATCAAGCATTCGAAGCTTTTGTTGGAATGATTCCATATAACTTTTATGCGTTAGCTTGTTTAGTGCTAGTATTCTGCGTTGTGTATTTAAAAATGGATATTGGTCCTATGAAAGTACATGAACAACGTGCTATTCAAACGGGAGAGCTATATGACGAGAAGAATGGGGATATTCCAGGAGACCTTTCGTCTACATTTAAAAAGGAAGCGAAGGGTGGAATGGCAGACCTACTAGTTCCAATTCTCACATTGGTAATCGGAACCGTAACGGCAATGATCGTAACAGGTATTCAAGAAAGTGGTACTTCTTATGACGTTTTGGATATTTTTAGTAATACAAATGTAAATCTCTCGTTATTTATAGGAGGAGTACTTGCTGTTGCCGTTGCTTGGATTTTGTATGGTATAAAGGCTAAAGATAAGCCAAATAGCATCCATGTAGTTTTAGAAGGGCTAAAGTCGATGATGCCGGCTATCTATATATTAATTCTTGCTTGGATGATTGGTTCAGTCATTGATACGTTAGCGACTGGTCAATATTTAGCTGAACTTGTTACGGCATCTGCTATCAAACCGGATTATCTTCCACTTTTACTCTTTGTAGTTGCAGGCTTTATGGCGTTCGCAACAGGTACTTCATGGGGTACTTTTGGAATCATGCTCCCAATTGCTGGAGAGTTGGCTGCTGTTACGGATGTTTCCCTAGTATTACCAGCTTTATCTGCTGTATTGGCTGGATCCGTATTTGGAGACCATTGTTCGCCCATTTCTGATACGACCATTCTTTCTTCTACAGGTGCAGGAGCCAATCATATTGACCACGTCCTAACTCAACTTCCTTATGCCTTAATCGGTGCTGCAGCTTCGATAATTGGGTATTTATGTTTTGCCTGGACAGGAGCTGTAGTTGTTTCTTTAGCAGTAGCCATTTTAGTAATAATGATTGTTGCTTTATTTATTCATCGAAAAGCTTAAGCTAAACCACCATCTTTTATATAAGATGGTGGTTTTTTTATCCCCTTTAAAAAACGCTTACATAATTGGTGTGAGAAGTCCGTTAGATTATCTGACAAAACTGGGATGTTTTTCTTATGAGAATCTTGTTTGAAAAGCTTTGACATAGGTCAAAGGTCTAGTTATAATACATAAATATCAGAAAAAAATAAAAATTTGAAACATTCTATCTCTACCTTAAACATAAAGGTAGTAGAAAGAGACATTCATTTTGATGAAGGAGGAAACATTCTATGGAAAACCGTTCACAATGGGGAACTCGTATTGGTTTTCTTATGGCTGCAATGGGGTCTGCTATCGGTCTTGGAAACATCTGGCGATTTCCATATACAGCTTACGACAATGGTGGAGGTGCCTTTTTCTTACCATACTTATTTGCACTTCTAACAGCAGGTATTCCACTGTTAATCATGGAATACACCATCGGACATAAGTTTCGTGGATCTGCGCCTAGATCTTATAGTAAGATGAGTAAAGGTCTTGAATGGATCGGTTGGTGGCAAGTTGCAGTATCTTTCGTTATCTCTGCTTATTATCCAATAATTATCGCTTGGGCTATTATGTATGCTTATTTTTCTTTTGGACAACAGTGGGGGGACGATCCTACTTCATTCTTTGTAGGAGATTACTTACAGCTATCAGATCCTGGAGTATTTGGTTCTTTAGTACCGTCTGTTTTATTCCCACTTCTTCTTGTATGGGCTATTGTATTCTTCACATTAGGCCGTGGGGTTAGGAAAGGGATTGAAGTGGCAAACAAAATTTTCATTCCTGCATTAGTTGTTCTATTTATAATTATTGTCATTCGTGCAATTACTTTGCCTGGTGCCCTTGATGGATTAGAAGCTTTCTTTGAGCCTAACTGGTCTAGTATTATGGATGGTAAAGTATGGGTTGCGGCATATGGACAAATTTTCTTTAGTTTATCGATTGCCTTTGCCATTATGATTACGTACTCGTCTTACTTACCGAAAAAATCAGATATTACGAATAATGCATTTATTACTGGCTTTGCGAACTCATCTTTCGAGTTACTTGCTGGTATCGGTGTATTCGCAGCCTTAGGATTTATGGCATTTCAAAACGGTGTAGAAGTGAATGAGGTTGCAAGTAGTGGCGTTGGGTTAGCCTTCATGGTATTCCCAGAGATTATAAGCCAAATGCCGGCATCAGAATTCTTCGGTGTCCTATTCTTCTTATCACTGGTCCTTGCAGGATTATCGTCGATGATTTCTATATCGGAAACTTATGTAGCAGGTTTGCAAGAGAAGTTTAATATTTCTCGTGGCACATCCATTTTGATTGGTGGAGGACTGGCAGCAGTTGCGTCCCTGTTTTTTGCCACACAAGGAGGCTTAAACCTCTTAGATACCGTTGACCACTTTATTAACAACTACGGGGTAGCTTTATCAGGTCTATTTGAAGTTGTAGCGGTAGCGTGGTTCGTGAAATCACTTCGTGACTTCCAAAGTCATGCGGATGGCATCTCCGACATTAAACTCGGGTTTTGGTGGAGATTCTGCCTAGGTGTTATTACACCAGCTGTACTGGGTGTCATGATGCTTCAAAACCTCAAATCAGAGATTACTACTAACTATGGAGATTATCCAATTGAATTCTTATTCAATTACGGATGGGTAGTTGCGATTGGTGCAATGTTCGCCGGAGCATTACTAACATTGAAAAAATGGCCGAATCAAGCAGCAGAGGCATCTAAGTCAGAAGATCAGGAGGTGGCACAATAATGTCAGCTAGTGCTATTACTATGGCGGTTATTGGGATTGTCATCATTTGGGGAGGACTTGCAGCAAGTATTACGTATGCTGTTAAGGCCGCAAAAAGATCCTAATATTATAAAGATAAAGAGGAATTTGGTATATTAGCCAAATTCCTCTTTTCATTATTTTCTTCGTGCTCGCTGTTCCCATCTTTTTAAATAAGGATATGGATCAAAGGACCATTCACTGTGTCCATTATCTTGATACATACCATAATGTAAGTGAGGTGGAAATTTTCCGGAAGTACCTGGTGGACCGTAGCCTGTGGCTCCCACGGATCCTATTACGTCTCCAGGCTTTACAACATCTCCTACTTTGATTCCTTCTTGAAAGCCGTTAAGGTGTGCAAAATAGTGATATCGATTGTAAATATCCCGAATTCCAATTCGCCAGCCACCAAAACGGTTCCATCCTTTAATTTCTACGACTCCGTAAGTGGTTGATTTTACAGGGACACCATAATTGGCAAAAATATCGGTCCCCTCATGGATTCTTCTTCCACCGAATCCGCGAGCATCTCCCCATGTACTTCTGTAGCTGAAGTTAGCAGATAACGGTAGTGGGAAATCACTTTCATTTAATGCAATCGTTCCAAACTTCTTATATACTTTCGCGGTATTCATAATCGTTAATACGGTTAATTCACGCTGGTAATACTTCCATAAAGCGATTTTGATATCCTGTTTTGTTTGACCAAATGTCGTAATGTAATGAGCAAAGGAATATAAAATATCTTCGTCCTGATTGCGCTCTGCTTTATGATCTCCATTTCCATCTTTACCGAGCCCTTCAAATAATCCAATCCAATCTGGATCCGTGGAGTAGGCTGGGTTTCCCATCCCATACCATTTTTGTTCAGGAATTGTTATGGAAATAAGTTCACTTGCCGGCTCTTTTGTTACTTGCTCTTCATATTGATCAATGGCCGCTAAATAGTACCAAGGAATCTGGGTTAAAGCTTCTGTTTTTTTGTATAACGCCATTTTTAATTGGTCTTTTTCTTCTTGAGTTTGCTCTTTAGCAGAGACAGTTAGAGGGTGAATAGTGCTAAACATAAGCAAAAAGATTATGAGTAGATTTCTTAACATGGAAGTTCACCTCCTGCTTTTCGAAACTTAGTCCTTAGTGTGTACGTTTAAAAGGATTAGATTAATGGAAAAGTTATGTAAAGAGATGCCTAGAATGTCTCTAGACACCTCTTCCATTTACTCGTATTGTTCATATTGCTCGTGTTCACGATCTTCCTTGTTTAAGTTTTTTTCCATAAACTCATCCCCTTGAGGTGCTTTTTTCATATCTTCAATGATGCTATCTAATGTTGCGTCATAATCATCACTTAAGGTTGTGGAGTTTTGGAGACTTTGGATATCTCGAAAGGATACGGGCTTATCCGACACGTAAACGTGGAAGAACCTTGGAATAACGGAGTAAGCGGTTTGTCGAGCAATGGATGCGGCTTTATCTCGCTCTATTTTATCGGGTTGATTGTATGCAATTAGCACTTCTTCGTCCGTAACAAGTGTTGCTACTTCCGTAAACCCATCATTACGAAGTAAGAGACGTGAAATGGTATCCGCATATTGCTTACGATCCATTCGAATCACTTTGTCTTCTTCATTTTGATCTAATTCTTCTTTGTTATAACGTACATAACCTAGTCTAGAAGACATTTCTTGTTCAGGATCTAACTGAGTTGGTTCCTGAAATTCATTCAAGGATCCGTCCCCATTTAACGTTCGATCCGCGTCTTCTGCATTCTCTGCAGTTCCACACCCTGCTAAAGCGATTCCTCCAAACAGAAGAGAAAAGACAAACATTTTCAGTTTCATTTTTCTCACCCTCCTTGTTGTCTTCCCCATCTTTATTTTGGAAGGCAAGGGGAAGATTCATGCTAGAGAATGTTATCCAATTAAGCGGAAACAACAAACTATATTCCAAAGAGGTACATTTATGGTACACTATAACCAGCTTAAGGGGTGAAAAGTATGGTTGAAATAGCAGGGAAAAAATACGAAGTCATTGAAGATGTAAAAAATGGATTTAACTTAGAAGCCTTAGAAAATAGGTATAGTGATATATTAAGTAAATACGATTTTATCGTTGGCGATTGGGGCTATGAGCAGCTTCGATTAAAGGGATTTTATGATGATCAAAATCCAAAGGCAGCCTTTGATACAAAAATAAGCACCCTTGATGATTACTTATATGAGTATTGTAATTTCGGCTGTGCGTACTTCGTGATGAAGAGGCTTGATTCATAAAGAAAACGTTGGTTTTTGAACCAACGTTTTTTATATGGACTACGCAAGTGGATCTTCTTGGTGGTTTTTTTCTTCATCATGAAGCGGATGATAAGGCTCAACTTTTCTTGGCAAATTATCATGTTGATCTTTGTCGGGATAATTAAAGGCACTATAGTAACGCTGTCCTTCACGCCATGGAGTACTCTTATTTTGAACAGGTTCATCCTTATTAATCGGGCTACCATATGGTCCTTCCGGAAGTTGTTCAGGAATTAAATAATTACGCATACTTTCGACATTGGAGAAATCGGAGTATTTGTTTTCTTCTTCTTTTTTTGTCATTGATCATCGCCTCCTATCCAGTAGAATATCCAGAAGGCATGTATCTATGAGAGAATTTCTCTTAAAAACGGCTTGATATCCTCTGCTTCAATTTCGGTAAGCTGAAGTGCGTGCTCTAAAAACCCTTCTTTTTCCACATCTTCTAGCTTCATATGGGTGAAACGATTACCATTTAAGTCTAGTACAATTCTGTTTCCATCTTCTTCTTTTTCTTCTACAACGAGTAAATCGTATCGGTAATACTTCCCTTTGAAGCTCACCTTCCGTGCAGGAATTTGGATGTGCTTATCTTCTAAAAAGCTTTTTCCCATTTCATTCGCCTCCATTCGTTCTATTCTTATGATAGCAAAACAAGGAAGGAATATTAAATAGAATAAATATGCTATGATAAATACTGTATTAGTATTGTATTATTTGATGTCTTTCATGACCTTAAGTGACAAATGGAGAGTATTTTTTATAAAATGGTCTGAAGAAAGAGAAAAAAATACTAGCTACTTAATCATTTACATATGGAGGGTTAATCGATGTATTTTGTTGATCGAGATCAAATAGAAAGAACGTTATTGTATGTGGATGGACTACTTCAAGAGCTTTTTGAACACTCTTATGATTCCTTTTTAGAAAAGTTAAGTCTAGAACGTATGATACATATGACAATTGAAGCAATGCTTGATGTAGGCAATATGATGATTGATGGTTTTATTATGCGAGATCCAGGAAGTTTTCATGACATTATTGATATTTTGGTGGATGAAAAAGTTCTCTTAGAGGATGATTCTGAAGCTTATAAAGAAATCGTGGACCTTCGAATACCACTTGTTAAAGAATACCTTACGATTAATCATGAACATCTTTTGGATGTTATGAAAAAGCATAGAGAAGTAATGGAGCAATTTAGTGGTAGAATTCGAACCTATTTAGATGGAGAACTAGGAGTGGCGAATGCATTTTCTAAATAGAGGAGGGTTAGGGTGAAAACATATAAGGGATATTTAATCGACTTAGACGGGACCATGTACCGCGGTACCGAGAAAATAGAAGCAGCCTCTGATTTTGTGAAAGCTTTAGTAAAGGCAGAGGTTCCGTACTTATTTCTAACAAACAATTCGTCTACTACACCGGAAAAAGTTGCAGATAAGTTAAATCAAATGGATATTCCAGCTGATGCCAACCAAGTTGTAACTTCTAGTATGGCAACAGCAGCTTATATTCAACAACAAAAGCCGAACGCTTCTGTTTATGTTATAGGAGAAGATGGTCTTAAAGTGGCTATAGAACAAGAAGGACTATTGGTGAGCGAGTCTGAAGCGGAGTATGTGGTGGTAGGAATTGATCGAGAAATTAATTATGAAAAGCTAGCAAAAGGTTGCTTGTTTGTAAGAGATGGTGCGACATTCTTATCCACGAATGGAGATGTAGCAATTCCTACAGAAAGAGGCTTATTACCAGGGAATGGATCACTAACATCTGTTATCTCTGTTAGTACAGGTGTACAACCTGTATTTGTTGGAAAACCGGAGTCGATTATTATGGACTATGCGATTCAAAAGCTGGGGCTTAAACATGAGGAGACTATCATGGTAGGGGACAACTATCATACAGACATATTGGCAGGTATCCGATCAGGTATGGATACATTAATGGTATTTACAGGTGTTTCAACAGAAGAAGAGCTTCTAAATGAGGAAATAAAACCTACCTATCAAATTCATTCTCTATTGGAATGGATTCCAAATATTATGTAAACAAAAACAGCTAGGAATAAAATCCTAGCTGTTTCTTTTATAACAAATATGGTCCAAAGTAAGTAACGAGTAGGAGTAGATGGAAGATTATAAAAAAGAATAAACGTACAATGGAAGACCATTCTTTCACCTTGTATCCCATCCATGAGAAAAGGTACGCTAATAATCCAAATCCAAATATATATAAGTAACTACTACCTGGAAATGTTAGAAAATCCGGTGCTCTTTCATACATACTGTCGATGAAAAAACGATCTTTATAAATAATAGCCGCTAGTATGTAAATCCCTATCCCACTGTAAAATAACCAAACGGGGTCTTGATCTAATAACCTTTTTCTAATGAGAAAAAGGACTACTAGGAATAATAGTGGCCATATAAACCAAATAGATGTAAGAACATAACCAAAGAAGGAACTAGCCACCATCAATAAGGTTTTTCCAAGAGCAGCCATTACATTATCCCCTGTAATTTGTTTTGCTTTTTCTATGATTTCTGGATTTGAAGATGCGTACAATAGTTTGTAATGATCACCATCCAGATCAAGCCAAGTGATGGATCTATCGTCTACCCATTGTGGCTTAGAAGAAACTGCTGAAGTATTACTTCTGCGTTCTACTTTCACTTCTTCCCCATTAAATGTAGCAGTGTATATGTTGAATGCAGAAGTCTCCCCGTGCTTCGTTTGACTGAATCCGCTTGCCGCAAACAATGCCACTAGTGTACCATCCTTGTATGTAAGGATAGAATCTCCAATTTCCTTTAATGATTGGGAACTATGTGGATCCGAGTATGTAATACGGCGGGGCTCGATTGTAGCATCTTTCAGATTCCCTTCAGCAAGATATGTTGTATATACTGGAGCTGTACCACCTGTGTTTTCTCCTTTAGTTTCATATAAAAAGGCAGCTTTTTTACCATCAGTTGCAAAAGAAAGCTCGCTTAAAAGTTCTCCAGGTTTTAAGGTAAAGGTTGGTTGTACCATTAGTTTTGCTTTATTTTCCTGAAGCTGATAGACATCTAGCTGAATCGAGTTAACTCCTGATTGCGGAACGATAAACCAGATGGAATCCCCCTGCTGGAAAGGTACAATCTCATCGGTTTTATCTTTAAAGCTTATGACTTCTGTTGATTCTAGCGTTTCCGGATGAAGTTGGTATAGATCCGATCCTTTCATATATAGAATGGTGTCTCTTAGAGGATAGAAATGGTTTGCTTGATCAATAAGCTCTTTATTTTCTCCGTCATAGATGTTTTTATAGTCAAAGTAGATGACTTGTTCATCCTTTATAAAAACCCTTGTCCATTTTGTATATGGAATGTCATAGGAAGACGTATTGGTTAACTCTATATGTTTGTTATATGACTTCTGTATAAGTTCTGCGTTTGTGTTGTAGCTTGAGATTTGAAATTCATTATTACGGAAAGTAACGATTGGTTGCTGATTGATATCGGTTTCAAATAATTCTAAGTCTCGACTCCAATCCGATTCAGGTGGTTCCGTTACATGTAATAAATTGCGGGTAAATAAGATTCCTAATCCGATAAAAACAAGGATAAAAGGCAACATCCAGTACAGTCTTTTTTTCATAAAATCCCTTCCAACGTCATAAATTTTACATAACGTTAGAATTTTAGCACAATTCTTTCAGTTAGAGAAGGTATCCTTACAAAATAAAAAAAACGAGGGAATCCTCGTTTTTTTTATTCATCCATCCACTTCTTCATGAGCGGAACTGTGCGCTAATCGGCTAGATGCTGCTGCGGCAATAGCTCCAACAATATCATCTAGGAAAGTATGGCAGCTTCCAGTTGTTTTATCATTTAATTTTTCTAAAATACCAGGCTTTTGTTTATCTATATACCCATAGTTTGTAAAGCCGATAGAGCCATACACATTTACGATAGATAAGGCAATAATTTCATCGACCCCATACAGTCCTTCATCTGTTTCTATGGTAGCTTGAAGGGGCTGTTCTAACATTTTTTTCTCTGCTAATACATCTAGTTGAATACCAGTTAAAATGGCATTTTGAACTTCTCGTTTAGAGAGTACTTTCTCGACATGAAACTTACATTCTTCTTTGGTTAAGTGGTCATGGTACTTCGCTTGTAAATAGTGAACTAATTCTGCAATATCATCTAACGTAACACCGCGTTCTTCCAACCATGCTCTCGCTTTTACTTCTACCGCTGATTTTTTCTTCTCTGACAACGTCATCACACCTAACTTTTGTATTCTCCTCTTACAATACCCATTATCTGAGTTGTTAAGCATCCCTAGGTTCAGAATTCTTTTTCTTATACATAGAATGAACTAAATGCTAATAAAGGGAGAGATAACAAAACATGGAACATGTATTATCTCAATATGTAGATAGTTTCAATGGGCAAAAAAC
This sequence comes from Radiobacillus deserti, assembly GCF_007301515.1. GTDB lineage: Bacteria > Bacillota > Bacilli > Bacillales > Amphibacillaceae > Radiobacillus > Radiobacillus deserti. The sequence goes on along the minus strand of NZ_CP041666.1, from coordinate 2,416,185 downwards.
AACCATAAACGGATATGATGGTTATAAAAAAGGTAGTGAGTATTATTTTATCATTCCAAGTGAAAACAATGAAGAGGTACTTTTGGAGCAAAAAGCATTGGCTGATTTTATGTATGTGCATGGTGTAGATTTTGTTTCCACTCCCATTTTTAATAAAAATGGGTCCCTTTTAACAATAGATCAAAACAAAGAATATATCGTGTGTTGTGGAAAACCTATGCAAGGACACCAATCTGAGCATCCCGGCTCGGTGCTGGCGAAGTTTCATCATTTAGGAAGTCAATATCCATATGAACCAGTCCTTATCTCAAGCTATGGACAATGGTCTACACTTTGGAGTGAAAAACTTAATGCTTTTGAACAATTTTATGCGAAACAGTGGTCGGAAAGACCAGTCTCAAAGTTCCAGCGATTATTCATCGATACATTCCCGTATCTAATAGGATTAACTGAGAATGCATTACAGTATACAGATGAAACAGAAAAAGATTGGAGATATCATGAAGTCGATCGAGGTACAATTTGCTTTCAGCGTTATACAAACCAAATGAAGCAGAGCATTATTTGGCCATACGAATTAGTATATGACCATCCAGCAAGAGACATTGCTGAGTACATAAGGCCATACTTTCTACAATCAGAAGAGGATTGTTTCCAGTTGTTACGAGTTTTTATTCAAGAATATGAACAAGTAAACCCACTTTCTATATTTAGCTGGCGAATGATATATGCTCGCTTATTATTACCCGTTCATCTATTTGATTACTTGGAAGAAGGATTTTCACATAAGGATACCGAAGCAGTTTATAAGTCCTATCATTCCTTGTTAATGAAATCAAAAAGGTATGAGGAAAATCTAAAAATATTCTTTAAGGAAATGGGGCTTGCCAAGGAAGACATAACTATTCCAAGCATTGATTGGTAAAGGAAAGGAGAACGAATGTTTGAGGAAGCCATATGTGTATATTACAAGACAGATACCAGAAAAATTATTAAAACCTTACCAGAATATCGCTGAAATAAAAACATGGACATACGAGGATCAGCCAGTAGATGCTGAAACTTTAAAAGAAGAGATTGCTCATGCAGATGGTATGATCACGATGCTTTCTGATAAAATCGATGAGGAGCTATTGGAACAAGCAAAAAACCTAAAAGTCATTGCTAATTTAGCGGTGGGTTATGATAATTTTGAGTTAAGCTCTATAAGAAAAAGAGGAATCGTTGCAACAAATACACCGGATGTGTTAACGAATGCCACGGCCGATTTAACGTTTGCGTTGCTACTAGCTACTGGTAGAAGATTAATCGAAGCAGACCGATTTGTTAGAGAAGGAAAGTGGAAGCAATGGTCCCCCTTTTTACTGGCAGGAACAGAGATGAATCAAAAAAATATAGGCATAGTAGGAATGGGGAGAATTGGAGAAGCAGTTGCTAGAAGAGCAAAGGGTTTTGGTATGAACATTCTTTACCACAATCGAACGCGAAAAGAACAGGCAGAGAGAGAATTAGCTGCTATGTACTGTTCATTTGAAGAGTTGCTAAAGGAATCGGATTTCGTTGTTTGTCTGACACCACTAACTAAGGAAACGAACGGGTTATTCAATGAAGAAGCGTTTAGCCAAATGAAACAGTCTTCCATTTTTATTAATGTGTCAAGAGGTGCTGTGGTGGATGAACAAGCACTTTATCATGCGCTAGTCTCTGGTAGTATTCGGGGAGCAGGATTGGATGTTTTCCAGCACGAGCCCGTGGAACCAAACCATCCACTGTTAAACCTTAATCAAGTAGTTTGTCTTCCACATATTGGTTCGGCAAGTGAGGAGACGAGGGAAGAAATGATCATACTATGCTTAGAGAACGTAACGAACGTTTTACAAGGGAGAGAAGCGATTACCCCAATTCCTTACTAAAAGGTTGAGACAAAAGTATAGGAAGCAATGAAAAAACGAACAATTATAAATAGTGCCTATACCCCGCTCCTGAAATATACTCCGCTTTCCGCGGGTGGCTGGTGAGCCTCCTCGTGCTGACGCACTGTGGGGGCTCACCGATGCCTTTCCTCCCGCTGGAGTCTACGTATATTTTCGGAGCTAGTATAGGCTGTTGTTCGGCTTTTCGGCTTGTCCTTTTCGTTATGCCCCAGCCCCGTTTGCACTACTAATGACTCCTTACCATCTATGCAGGCGATGCTTTTAGCCAATTTTTTACAGGTTCTGAATTAAATGATAAAATATGCGTGTTAAATAGATTAATAGTGTCGGGGGATGGAGTATATTGAATCAAAAATGGATGTATGTCATTAATGAATTATCTAAGCCTTTATTATTAATTGTTGGGATATTTGTTGTTAGTATCTCTCCATTATTTATGTCAGCTAATGGATTAATTTGGCCAGGAAAACAAGTGCTTACTAATGTTATTGAAAAAATGTTTCAGCCAGGTGCTTTAGTGTATACAAACCCTGTGTCTGGGATAGAAAGAGACTTATTTCCATATATTTTTAAAGCGTTTTTTTCTTCTGCATCTGTGTTAGGTATCGCCTTTGCTGTCTCCTTTAGTATTGCTTTATTAACTGCGACGCTTCTATGGTATGCTCCTACTAAAATGAAGGAACTATGTCTGTCTTTTTCGTCTTTATTACAAAGCATCCCGGATGTTATGTACGTCGTGATCTCCCAATTATTATTAATTTGGTTCTATCAGGAAACTGGTACTAGACTTGCGAATATTTCAGGTGCTGGTACGGACGAGGCTATTTTATTGCCTGCTCTTATATTATCAATACTACCTACTATCTTTTTCTTTCAATCCATGCTTCGACTAATGGATGAGGAAAAGAAAGAACCTTATTTTGACCTTGCACTAAGTAAAGGACTAACAAGATTCTGGATATTATTAAAGCACATTCTAAGAAATATGCTGATTCGACTTGCTTATCAATCAAAGTACTTGATTAGTCTAATGATTAGCAACCTGCTCATCATCGAATATATGTTTGAGAATCTAGGAATGACATCCTTGCTGTTTTCGTATTCACAGCCACCTGTCTTTTTCGTCACTGGTATCTTATTTTTTGTTCCGATTTACCTCTTGTTGAAATTTATGGAGCTTGTATTATATCGACTAACGAACCAGGAGGTATCCTTATGAAAAAGAAGTGGTATAAACAACCTACATTAGTGTTAGGGCTAGCTTTCATCATTATAGTATTGGTTGCAAGTTTTATCCATAGCATATTTTTCGATACATATGTGGCCAAAACAGAATATTTTTATAATGAACAAAACAAATTAGTTGGGCCACCACTTGCGCCTTTCGACCATTCCATATTTGGGACAGACCTAAATGGTAACCATTTAGTGTACTACATATTACAGGGAGCAAAATTCACCATATTAGGCGCTCTTTCTATTGCGTTGGTTAGCTTTGTATTAGCGATGCTTATTGGCATTCCTTTAGGATTTCGCTATAAAGGAAAAACGAGATTTGTAGAGAATAGTATTTCTTTTTTGTACTTTATTCCAGCTTCCTTAATTGCATACATTTTTTTACGACCACTGCTTATAGAGCCCATGGGTGGTTTTCCTACTAGTCTTAGTTATCGAATAAGTGTGGAAGTACTAGTAATCGGTATTTTACTAGCAATGCCTGCTGCTATCTTATTAGCTAATGAAACTAGTGTGTTGCTAAAGAAAGAATTTGTTATATCGAGCAGAGTGTTAGGTGGACGTCCTTATCATATTTTTCGTCACCACTTAATCCCTCATATGAAGGGAACTATGCTTACCTTGCTTACCACTCTTACTATTCAAGCTATACTAGTCATGACACATTTAGGTGTGTTTGAATTGTATTTTGGTGGAACAAATATAGCTTATGGAGGTAGTGATCCGCCACTTCCGATTACTTACGATTGGGCATCATTAATCGGAATGTACTATTATACATTACAAACAACTGTTCATTGGTTAATTGGCATTCCGTTGATTTTTCTTGTCCTATTTATCCTTTCTTTAATAGGCATTGAATATGGAATTAAAAAATGTATAACGATTGATTAAACAAAAGAGATGTAACGGAAGTGAGTTACATCTCTTTTGTTTTCTTGCACATCGCTCACATTTAATATACAAGTGAAAAATGGTTTGAAACTTGAGAGTGGTTCCATACAAAGGAATAAGCTCTCTTTTTTTGTAGAAACTCAAATTAAAAGAACCATAAATTTGGTCTTGATAATGTAGAAATGCAACTGTATAATGTCCACTATAGATAAACAAGTGTTTACTTTATAAGAACAGAACATCGAGGGGATGAGGGGTATGACGAAAACAATACACATAGGGTTATGTGGGTTAGGGACGGTCGGATCAGGTGTCGTTCGTATTCTTCAGGATCACCGTGATCAAATTAAATACAAGTTAGGTTGTGAAGTTTCTATTAAAAAAATTCTTGTTAGTGATATTCATAAAAAAAGGGATATTAATGTAATTGGCAGTGAACTTACGACAGATCCTAAATCGATTATCCAGGACCCGGATATTGATATTATTATTGAGGTGATGGGCGGAATCGAAAAAACGTATCAATTAATGAAAGAAGCGATTCTCCATCATAAACACATAGTAACGGCTAACAAAGATGTCATGGCGCTTTATGGTCAAGAGTTATTACCATTAGCTAAGGATAAGGAAGTGGATGTGTTTTATGAAGCGAGCGTTGCGGGTGGTATTCCGATTTTACGCGCTTTATCGGACGGATTAGCTTCAGATAAAATACAAAAAATGATGGGAATTGTTAACGGTACGACTAATTTTATATTAACGAAAATGGCAGATGAACAACGACCCTTTGGACCGGTGTTAGAGGAAGCGCAACAATTGGGGTATGCAGAAGCGGATCCCTCTTCTGACGTAGATGGGTTGGATGCAGCTAGAAAAATGACACTGCTTGCGAATTTAGCATTTAAAACAACGCTTGAACTATCAGACGTTCAGGTAAAAGGAATTCGTTCGATTACGCAAGAGGATTTAACCTTTGCTGCAAAACTAGGTTATACGATTAAGCTGATAGGGATTGCAGAAGTAAATGACGAGGGGAAAGTAGAAGTGAGTGTTGAACCCACATTGCTTCCGAATGAACATCCACTTGCCCAAGTTAAGAATGAGTACAACGCGGTGTATGTACATGGTGAAGCAGTTGGGGAAACGATGTTTTACGGACCGGGTGCAGGCGGTCTTCCAACAGCAACGTCTATTGTATCTGACGTGATGGAAGCTGTTAAAAATGTTCGATTAGGGATTAATGGTCATGCTTACGTAATCCCACAATATAAAAAGAAACTAAAGACAGATAAAGAAAAATTTATGAAATTTTTTATTCGTATGGAAGTGGACGATACCGCTGGTACCTTCCAAAAGCTAACCAATGTTTTTACAGGCGAACAAGTGAGCTTTGCGAAAATATTACAACTTCCTAGTAATAAGAATCAGACTGCTGAAATTGTCATGGTTACTCATAGTGTTAGCAGGGAACAATTAAGAAAAAGTTTAGAACAAATTATGGATTTATCCGTTGTAAAAAAAGTTATCAGTTACTACCGAGTAGACGGGGAGGAATAAAAATGGCCTGGAAAGGACTTTTAGAGGAATACCAGGAGTTATTACCAATATCAGAGGAAACACCTAAAATTAGTTTACTAGAAGGAAATACACCACTAATTAAATTAGAGAAGCTTTCGCAGCAGCATGGTTTGCATGTATATGCGAAAATAGAAGGAGCGAATCCAACCGGATCCTTTAAGGATCGAGGTATGGTAATGGCGATTGCCAAAGCAGTAGAAGAGGGAGCGAAGGCAGTCATTTGCGCTTCTACAGGAAATACTTCTGCATCTGCTGCAGCATTTGCTGCTCGAGCTGGA